>JAFRSZ010000136.1 GCA_017439205.1 Clostridia bacterium | reverse complement strand
GTGGTTGACGTATCCAAATGCACCGGCTGCGGCGCCTGCGCCGAAGGCTGCCCCACCGGAGCAATCGAACTGCTGAGATTTTCAGAGAACGCGTGACCTGCTGCCGGCCACCGGCCACCGGTCACTAGCCACTGGCCACTAGCCACTAGCCACTGGCCACTAGCCACTGGCCACTAGCCACTGGCCACTGGCCACTAGCCACTAGCCACTGGCCACTGGCCACTGGCCACCGAGAAAGGACCGATTTTGTATGAAACCCTTTATGGACTCCTCTTTTCTGCTTTCCACGCCCACAGCCGAGCGGCTGTTTGACGCCTGCAAAGACGAACCGATCTTCGACTGGCACTGCCACCTCTCCCCGAAGGAGATCTGCGAAAACAAGACCCCGCGCGATATCGCGGAGCTGTGGTTGGGCGGCGACCATTACAAATGGCGCGGCATGCGCGGCTGCGGCGTGCCCGAGAAATACATCACCGGCGACGCTTCTCCCTACGAGAAATTCAAAAAATGGGCGGAGTGCATGCCGAAGTTCATCGGCAACCCCCTGTACCACTGGACCCATCTGGAGCTGCGGCGCTATTTCGGCATCGAAACGGTGCTGAACGAAAAAACCGCGGACGCCGTCTGGGCCGAAGCCAACGCGAAGATCACCGCCGGCGGCTTTACGCCCCGCGAGCTGATCGTAAAATCGAACGTAAAGTGCGTGTGCACCACCGACGACCCCGCAGATTCGCTGGAATACCACGCCCTGCTGGCTGCCGACGAGAGCTTTCCGGTGCAGGTGCGCCCTGCGTTCCGCCCCGATAAGGCGCTGGCCGTGAACGCCCCCGCGTTCCTGCCGTGGCTTGAAAGCCTTGAAGACGTTTACGGCGCGCCGGTTCGCTCCTTCGCCGCGCTGAAGGCGGCGCTGCTCTCGCGCATCGAGTTCTTTGAGAAGATGGGCTGCCGCGCCACCGACCACGCCTTCAACCCCGTGCCCTTCAAGCGCATGACCGACGCCGAGCTTGAGGCGGTGTTCGCAAAGGTCCTCGCCGGCGGCACGCTCACGAAGGACGAGATCGAAGGCTATCAGACCGAGCTTCTGCGCTTCCTCGCCGCCGAATACAAAAAGCGCGGCTGGGCCATGGAGCTGCATATGGGCGCGATGCGCAACAACAACCGCCGTATGTTCGAGGCGATCGGGCCGGATACCGGCTACGATTCTCTTGCCGACGATCAGATGGCCGGGAAGCTCTCGCGCCTGCTCGATTCGCTCGATTACGAGGGCAATCTGCCCAAGACCATCCTGTTCACGCTGAACCCGAAGGATAACTATGTGCTCGGCAGTATGCTCGGCAACTTCCAGACGGACGAGGCCGCCTCCAAGATCCAGTTCGGCACCGCCTGGTGGTTCAACGACAATATCGACGGCATGCGCGCGCAGATCGCGGCGCTGGGCAACCTCGGCGTGCTGGCAAACTTCGTGGGCATGGTAACGGATTCCCGTTCG
This sequence comes from Clostridia bacterium, assembly GCA_017439205.1. GTDB lineage: Bacteria > Bacillota > Clostridia > Oscillospirales > Acutalibacteraceae > RUG806. The sequence goes on along the minus strand of JAFRSZ010000136.1, from coordinate 5,251 downwards.
TTCCTCTCTTACCCGCGGCACGAGTATTTCCGCCGCATCCTGTGCGAGTTCATCGGCAACCTCGTGGAAAACGGCGAATACCCCGCCGATTTCGACACGCTCGAAAAAACCGTGCGGGATATCTCGTTCGGCAACGCGAAGGAATACTTCGGGATCTGAGGCGTCAGGTTGTTTATATGAAAAATGAAGAATGAAAAATGAAACCGTAAAACAGGGCTCCGGCGATCTGCAATCCTTCCGCTGCTTTTCATTTTTCATTTTTAATTTTTCATTTTATCTGCGTTCCCTCATTTCCGTTTAAGCTAAAATTAACGCCCTTGCGGTATCATGATACCGTAAAAAACGATATCGGAGCGTACCTATGAATATCATGCACTTTCTTACCCCCAAGGCGCAGGTGGCGTATATGTTCAAGGAATCCACCGTGCGGCAGGGGATCGAAAAAATGCGGTACCACGGCTTTTCGGCGATCCCGGTGATCGATAAAGAGGGCAGATACGTGGGCACCGTTACGGAGGGCGATTTTCTGTGGGTGCTGTATAACGACCAGAAGCCCGACCTCAGAAAGCTCGAGAATACGCCGCTCACCTCCATTATCCGCCGCAACTGGTCCGCTGTGAAGGCCGGCGCGGATATGGCGGAGATACTGAACACCGCCACGAAGCAGAATTTCGTGCCCGTGGTGGACGACCGCGATATGTTTATCGGCATCATTACCCGTAAAGCCATCATGCAGCACCTCGCAACCATTAAAGTGGAGCTGATCTGAAGCTCCGGGAGAGATCCCTGTATGCGAAGGCTGAACGTCCGCGTTTATATGGAAGAAACTGCGGCGCAAATCAGAATAACGGCGAAAAAAGACCCCGGCTTCCGTTCATACGGCAGGCCGGGGTCCTTCGGTATTGCGGTTACGCTTTGAAAAGCTGTCTGATCACGGCGGCCAGACGGATGAAAAAGTCTTTGATGCGTTCAAACACCGTTTTGCGCGAAACGATCTCGCCGTGGTCGCGCGGCTCGGTGACCACGGTGATCTGCGAGGTGTTCGCAACGCCCAGCGCATACAGCTTCGCCTGTACGGCGCGGGCGATCACAAGGTTGCCCTCGGCGCTCGGGTGGATGGTATCCGCGGCGATCAGGCCCACCTTGCCTTCAAAGGCCTTTGCAACGTCCACGATCTCGATCTCGCCCGGGTGGTTTGCGTCGTAATCGGTGAAAACGGCGTTGAGCCTTGCCACGGTTTTTGCGTACGTCGCCTTCAGGGCGGGGTTGCTGTCCTGCGGGTTATAGAGCGTCTGCATCAGGATCAGCGCGCGGGGGTTCAGTTCGCGTATCCTTGCCATGATCGAATCGAAATTCGTTCTGACGCCGTTCACCGCCTCGTCCACAGCGCGGAAATCCCCCACGGAGGCCTGCGCAATCAGCCCCACGTAGTTGTTTCTGAGAAAATCGTTTCCGCCGATGGAAATGCTGATGATGTCGGCCGTCCGCACGTGAGAAGCGACGTCCGTTCTGTAAAGATGCCCAAGAAGATCGTCGGAGCGGTAGCCGCTCACGGCGTCGTTATAATAGTTGTAGCCGTTGGTGTTGGCGATGATGCGCCCGTAGCAGGCCTCGTCCGGGTTCGCGATGCCGAGGCCCACGCCGATGGAATCGCCCAGCACAAGGTAGGTTTTGTTTTCCGCGGCAAAGACGGATACGGAGACCGTGCCCAGCAGCAGGGCCGCGCACATCAGCACGGAAAGAACTCTGCAAAACTTTTTCATGTTTCTTCTCCTTTTTAAGATTCTTTCATCATAAGCGCCCTTATCCCAGCAGGTTATCCAGCAGGTCTTCTGGCTGCACCTCAACCACGGTATCGGCGGTATCCGCCAGCTCCAGGCGGAACAGCTTTTCCTGCACCGCCTTCGCGATCACCAGATTGCCTTTGCCGTTCGGGTGGATGGTATCCGGCGCGATCAGGCCGCTTTTGCCCGAAAAGGCCGCGGCCACGTCCACGATCTCGATCTCGCAGGGGTGATCGGCGGCGTAGTCTGTAAATACGGCGTTCAGCCGGGCGATGCCCTCGGCGTATACGCCGCCGATGATCGGCACGTTTTCAATGGGGTTATAAAGCGTCTGCATCAGGATCACGGCGCGGGGGTTTACTTTGCGGATCTTTCCGATCGCGGCGCTGAAGTTTTCACGCACGGTATCCACAACCGCGTCAACGGCGTCGTAATTCCCCACCAGGCCCTTTGCTGCCAGCACGGGCAGGTTGCCCTTCAGAAAATCGTTGCCGCCGATGGAGATGCTGATGATGTCCGCCCCCATCACGTGCTCGAGCACGTCGGGTTCGTCTAACCGGGCGAGGAGTTTTGCCGAGGTGTGGCCGTTCACCGCGTCGTTAAAATACGAAAAACCGTTGGTGTTGGCAATGATGCGCCCGTAGCAGGCCTCTTCCGGGTTCCGGATACCCGCGCCGACGCCGATGGAATCGCCGAGCACCAGATAGGTCTTTGCCTTTTTCGCGCGGCAGGCACTGAGCCCCAACGCCCCCGCCAGCACCGCGATACACAGAATAACGGATAAGATTTTTTGAATACGTTTCATCATAATTCCGAATTCCGCATTCCGAATTCCGAATTGGCTCAGATGCTGCTCATCAGCGGGCCGATGCCCTTCACGGCTTCGCCGATGCCGCCCACGATCTCGGCGATGCCCTTCAGCGTGCCTTCGCCGTTCAGGATCCGGCACAGGCCCTCGGCCATATCCTCGGTGAACACGCCCATGCTCATGCTGATAAAGCAGCGGATCGGGATCTGCAGCGCCATGGAGGTCATCATCTTCTCCTGCGCCGGGTTGCCCTTTGAGATGGCGCGGAACAGGCTCACGAGCGCGGCGTTGATCTTCTTTCCGGCGGGGGTGCCGTCCGCTTCCTCCAGCGAAGAATTCAGCGTGATGCGCGGGCAGTCCTCATCCTGATAGGGGATGGGCCTGCCGAGCAGCGCCTCAAACGCCTCGTCGCTCACCTCCTGCACGTTGCCGGTATAATAAACCGGGGCGGCCTCGCGCAGATCCGGGATCTCGACCTCGCCCGCGGTGGAATCCACCTGTACTTCGGCGGAGAGCTTTATATCGCGGCTGGAAGCGCCCACAAGGATCCCGAATTTGCCGCTCTCCACGTGCCAGTCGCGGATGTTCACGTTATAGTAAGCGAACGCGCGTTTGTCGAGCGTCAGCTTTACCTCGGTCTCTTCGCCGGGGGCGAGGAACACCTTCTTAAAGCCCTTCAGCTCTTTTTCGGGGCGGAAAACGGTGCTCTCAACGTCCTTTACGTAGAGCTGGGCGATCTCAGCGCCTGCAACGTCGCCGGTGTTCTTCACCCTGAACGATACGGTGAGCGTATCGGTATCTTTGATCTTCTTCTTGCCGAGCTTCAGACCGCTGTATTCGAACGTGGTGTACGAAAGGCCGTGGCCGAACGGGAATCTCACGTCCATGCCGGTCTTGTCGTAATAGCGATAGCCGATGTACACGCTCTCGCGGTATTCCACGCTGCGGCGCGTGCCGGGGAAGTAATAGTAAGAGGGATTGTCCCTGAATTTCAGCGGGTAGGTCTCCGCCAGCTTGCCGCTGGGGTTCACCTTGCCGTACAGCAGGTTCGTCACCGCGGCGCCGCCGGCCTCGCCGCCGAGATAGGCGTTCAGAATGGCCTTCACCTTCGGTTCCCACGGCATCTCCACGGGCGCGCCGCCGCACAGCACCACCACGGTGTTTTTGTTCGCGGCCGCAACGGCGTTCACGAGGTCCACGTGGCTGTTCGGGATGCGGAGACTGTCGCGGTCGAAGCCTTCGGATTCAAATTCCTCGGTCAGGCCGATGAACACCACCGCTGCGTCGGTGTGCTTTGCGCAGTCCACCGCCTCCTGCAGCAGACGCAGGTCGGTAACGTCCTTCAGCTTGTCATAACCGCGGCAGTAGACCACGTTTTTGCCCGCGGCCAGCATCGCGTCCAGCGCGTTGTCCACGTTTTTGGCGTTGATCTGCGAGCTGCCGGCGCCCTGATAGCGGGGGTTCTTCGCCATTTCGCCGATCACGCACACGCGCGCGGCGTCCTTCAGCGGCAGAATGTTCTCTTCGTTCTTCAGCAGCACCATCGCGTTTTCGGCGATCTCGCGGGCGATCTCGTGGTGCGCGTCTTTGTCGTATTCGCAGTCGGTGAGGTTGTCGCCTGCGTTCATGATCAGCTCGATCAGTTCGTCCACGCGGGCGTCCAGCGCCTCTTCGCTGAGCGTGCCGTTCTGTACGGCTTCCACCAGCTTTTTCGCGCCGAGGCCGTTGGAGCCCGGCATTTCAAGGTTCTGCCCGGCGGCGATGCCCCTGTCGATCTCGTTTTCCGCGCCCCAGTCTGTCACCACAACGCCGTCGTAGCCCCAGTCTTTGCGCAGAACGCCGTTCAGAAGCCAGTCGTTCTCGGCGCAGTAGGTGCCGTTGAGCTTATTGTAGGCGTTCATCACAGTCCAGGGCTTGCCCTCTTTCACCGCGATCTCAAAGCCGGTGAGGTAGATCTCTCTCAGGGTGCGCTCGTCCGCCACGGTGTCGATGGTCATACGGCGGGTCTCCTGATTGTTGGCGGCGAAGTGCTTCAGGGAGGTGCCCACGCCCTTATCCTGCACGCCCCTGATGAAGGCCGCGGCGATCTTGCCCGCAAGGTAGGGGTCTTCGCTGAAATACTCGAAGTTTCTGCCGCAGACGGGGGAGCGCTTCATGTTCGCGCCGGGTCCCAGCAAAACGGATATCTTCTCGGCAAGGCACTCCTCGCCCAGCGTCTGCCCCATTTTGTAGAGCAGGTCCTCGTCCCAGCTGCAGGCCGTGAGGGACGCGGTGGGAAAAGCCACGGCGGGCACGCTGCCCATCACGTCGGTCTTGTCTTTTTTGTCGTTGTGTTTTCTGAGCCCGTGCGGGCCGTCGGATACCATGATGCTGCCGAGCTGCAGGCGGTCGATGCCGTGCAGGTGCCAGTAATCCTTGCCGGAGCAGAGCATGGCCTTCTCTTCCAGAGAGAGCTGTGCGATCAGTTCGGGGTGCTTCATAGAAAAGTCCTCCATTTTTATTAATACTTTTCTATTATACTGTATAGCTTTGGAAATTGCAAGAAAAAAGAATATGCATCGCGAAACGTAAATATGGAGGCAAATTGGAATTTGTCGGGCTGACGCCCGACAGCCGTTCGCCGTTCGCTGTTCGCCGTTCGCAACGCAAAATAGGGTTT
>JAFRSZ010000135.1 GCA_017439205.1 Clostridia bacterium | reverse complement strand
TAAAGGGTACGGTTACCGAAGAGAATACGTTAAAAGCTCTGTATATGCCGCTGAAGGACGTGAAAAGGCGGGCCGTAACTGTAAAGCTGATTCCTTACTTCGGGTTCGCAAACAGAGGGCCGTCAGATATGCGCGTTTGGCTCCATTATTAAGAAAACACAAAACAAAACACCTGCTGCTCTGCAGAACGGAAGCAGCGGGTGTTTCAATTAATGCTGTAAAGAGATATAGCTTTACGTCATTGACGAAGAACTGCGCCCTCTTCTGCCAGTGCGCGGATCGCGTTCTGTGCAGCGGCGTCTGCTTCGGCGTCTGTTAAGGTACGATCCTTTGCACGAAGCGTAAGACTGAATGCCACGCTCTTCTTGAGCGGGCCAACCTGAACGCCTTCGTAAACGTCGAACAGCTCGATCTTTTCAAGGATATCTCCGGCTGCGGCGGCAATCAGTTTTTCGAGTCTGCCCACAGGTTCTGTTTTATCGCAAACAAAAGCAAGATCGCGTGTTACGGAGGGGAATTTCGGCAGCGGCTGATAAAGACGCAGCGTATGCTTCAATGAATAAAGCAGGTCGAAATCGATCTGCGCTGCCCATACCTTGGCGCCGATATCGTAGTTTTCAAGTACGTTCGGATGAATCTCGCCGATCACTGCGAGTTCTTTGCCGTCGGCAGTAATACGCGCGGTACGGCCGGGATGGTAAGACGCGGCGGTGGAAAGCGGCTCAACGTCATATTCTTTAACGCCGGCCACGGCAAAGATCGCCTCAAGCTTGCCTTTTAATGAGAAGAAGCTTCTGCCTTCGCCGTATTCAGCAAGCACCAGCGTTTTCTTTTCCTGCGGGAGTTCGTTTTCTCCCTGCGGGATATACACGGTGGCAAGCTCGTAAAAGCTTTCGCTGAGATTGCGGTTATTGTAATTGCGCGAAACCACATCAAGCATGCAGGGAAGCGCGGTGGTGCGCATGACGCTGGTATCTTCACCGAGCGGGTTGGAAATAACGATGCTGTTTCTGTAGGATGCGTTTTCGGGAAGGCAGATCTTATCGTAAGCCTTCGGGCTGATGAACGAATAGGTCTTTACTTCGGTAAGCCCCAGCGCCACAAGCCGCGCATGGATCAGGTTCTCGAATTTCTGCGCCTCGGAGAAGCCGCCGGTTGCGGAACCGGAAAGGGGACGCGTCGCGATCTTGTCGAACCCGTAAAAACGAGCGATCTCTTCGCTGATATCCGCTTTGTGTTCAACGTCGCCGCGCCACGTGGGAACGTATATCTTGCCGTCTTCCACTTTGAATTCAAGATCTTCAAGAATCTTTTTCTGTTCGTCGGCGCTTACGTTGATGCCGATGAAGTTGTTTACCCAGTCGGGACAGAAATCGATCACGGTCTGTTCTTTTGGAGAGGGGTAGACGTCGATCACGCCGTCTACGATATCGCCGGCGTCAAGAAGCGCGACCAGAGAGAGCGCCCGCTGCAGGCTGGTAAGGCAGCCGTTGGGATCAAGGCCTTTTTCGTAACGGCCGGAGGCTTCGGTGCGCATGCCGAGCTTCTTTGCGGTTTTGCGAACGCTGACGCCGTTGAAGCAGGCGGATTCGAATACGATGGTTGTGGTATCGTCCATGATGCCGGAATATTCGCCGCCCATGATGCCCGCTACGGCAACGGGTTTCTCGGTATCCGCGATCACAAGCATCTCGGGAGAAAGCGCACGGTCGGTATCGTCAAGCGTGGTAATGCGTTCGCCCGGAGCGGCGTTGCGCACGATCACTTCGCCGCCCTGAAGGTAACGAAGATCGAACGCATGCATCGGCTGACCGTATTCCAGCATTACAAAATTGGTGATATCAACGATATTGTTGATCGGGCGGACGCCGCAGGCTCTGAGTCTTTCACGGATGAACCTGGGGCTGGGGCCAATGCGCACGTTCTTCACAACGGCGCCGGCATAACGGTAGCATTTATCGGGCGCGAGAATGGTAACGTTTTTCAGATAATCACGCACGTTTTCACCCGCGGTGATATAGGTAATCTCGGGATAACGCATCTTTTTGCCGAACGTTACGGCGGTTTCACGCGCAAGGCCCAGAATGGAAAGGCAGTCCGGGCGGTTGGGTGTGATCTCAAACTCGGTTACGGTATCCGTTAAACCGATCGCGGTGCGGATATCCGTGCCGGGCGTGCGGCTGCAATCCTCACCCAGTACAAAGATGCCGTCTTCTACGGCATAGGGGAAATCGTGCACGGTAAGGCAGAGTTCCGCAAGAGAGCAGAGCATGCCTTCGCTGAGCACGCCCCTGAGATTTCCGCTGCGGATCTCTTTGCCGCCGTGTACCGTGGAACCGTCCAGCGCCACGGGAACAATATCGCCGACGCTGAGGTTCTGCGCGCCGGTAACGATCTGCAGGGGAGAAACAGCGCCCACGTCAACCTTCGCGATCCACATATGGTCGGAATCGGGGTGCTTTTCAAGGCTCAGAATTCTGCCGACAACAATATTCTTCAGATCTTCGCCTTCTACGGCATAACTCTCAACTTTGGAGCCGGAGAGGGTGATCTTATCGGCGAATTCCTTATCGGAAACGTCGCTGATATCAACATAATCGGAAAGCCATCTTCTTGATAAATCCATATTTTTACCCTCCCTTTCAGAATTGACTTAAAAATCTGGCGTCGTTTTCATAGTAAAGACGCATATCGTCCACAGAGAAGCGGAACATCGCGAGGCGTTCCACGCCGAGGCCGAACGCGAAGCCGGAATACTCCTCGGGATCGATGCCGCCGCGCTCAAGCACTTTCGGATGTACCATGCCTGCGCCGAGGATCTCGATCCAGCCTTCGTTCTTGCACATGGGGCAGCCCTTGCCGCCGCAGCGGAAGCAGGATACGTCGATCTCGCAGCTGGGCTCGGTGAAGGGGAAGTGGTGCGGCCTGAGACGGATCTCGGTATTTTCACCGTAAAGCTTTTTCGCAAGCGTAAGCAGGTTGCCTTTTAAATCGGCCATGGTGATGTTCTTATCCACCACAAGGCCTTCGATCTGATGAAACAGGGGAGAGTGCGTGGCGTCTACGGGATCGCTGCGGAAAACACGCCCGGGAGCGATCATGCGGATCGGGGGCTTGTGCTTTTCCATATAACGGATCTGCACCGGAGAGGTCTGCGTGCGGAGCAGCATTTTTTCGGTGATATAAAATGTATCCTGCGTATCGCGCGCGGGATGTCCCTCGGGAATATTCAGCGCCTCGAAATTGTAGTAATCCCATTCCACCTCGGGGCCGTCGGCAATCTGGAACCCCATGCCGATGAAGATATCTTTTACTTCGTTCAGCACGATTTCGAGCGGATGGCGATGCCCTTCCGGCTGTTTTTCGCCGGGAAGGGTAACGTCGATGGTTTCAGCTTTCAGCTTCATCTCCTGCTGTTTCTTTTTCAGATTCTCAGCGGCTGCTGCAATAGATTCTTCCACTGCCTGACGCACGCTGTTTGCGAGCTGGCCCATAATGGGGCGTTCCTCGGGGCTGAGGCCGCCCATCTGTTTCAGAATGGACGTGATCTCGCCTTTTTTGCCGAGGAAACGCACGCGTGCGTTCTCAAGCGTTTGAAGATCTTCACTCTGCTGAACCGCTTCCAATGCGGCCTGACGCAGTTTTTCCAACTGTTCTTTCATGTATTACATCCTTTCTCATAATAATCAAAAAAAGCTTCGTCCTGCAGCATCAGGACGAAGCATACTTCGCGGTACCACCTGAATTCCCGCAGAAAATGCGGGCACTCGTGAGCCTGTAACGGGGCAAACCGGCTGCGCCTAATAAGAAAGACCGTTCAGCGTGCCGCTCCCGGGTGAACTTCGGTTCGTCTTTTCCCCGGGCGCTTCCAGCCGCGGCGCCGTTCTCTGGTAGGGAAACGGGACGAACGTACTCTCCCGTTCATTGCGTTTATTGACGGTATTTTATCACGCTCTTTGTTAAAAATCAATAGGAAAGAGAGTTTTTATAAATCTTTTTTTATTAACAGAAAAACAGTAGATTTTTTTCAGGACTTGTTATAATTCAAAAAAAAGATGGGGCCCCGTTAATATGAGTAAAAAACAATTTAGATCCCGTTTAATTTTGCTCGGCATTCTGTTGATTGCGGCTTTCTGTTTGTGGATAAGTACTTTGGTAAACGGAAATAAAACGCTGAACGTCTTTCTTTCAATGCTGCCGCTGATTGCATTGGTGGTCGCACTCAGAATCACAAAGGAGAACTTCCGTGACAATACGGACGTTCGCTGGCAGCTCTCGCAATTCCAGATCTACTGTATCGCCGAATTCGCCGTGGGCATTCTTTTGCTTGCAATGATCGCTTATGCGGTCAGATATCAAAAATTCCGTGAGAAGCACCCGCTTCTTGTGGACGAAGAGATCGACGAATGGACGCGTCTGAAAAAAGTATTTAAAAAACAAAAATAAAGCATTATCAAAAAGAGCCCTCAAATTCAAGGGCTTTTTCTTTTTAACTATTTATATGTTTTTTCGGCAGAGGATCGCTCGGGTACTTTTTATAAAGCACGGCAAGCGAAACGACGGAAGTGATGAAAACACCTACGCAGAACAATTGCCAGAAGGTTAATCCGAAAAGGATATTTCGCATTTGAGGCACGTAATAACGGAAAAATTCCCAACAAAACCGAGTCACGGTATAAAAAGCCGCCGTCAGAGGGAAAGCCATACCCCGCCTGAAAGATTTCGCACGTTTCATAAAGTAACAGATCAGCAAAACAATACACATAGAAGCAACTTCAAATATCTGGACCGGGAAAACGGCAGCGTCAGGATGATAGCTTGTGTGAACGCCCCATGCACATTCTACTCCGAAACAACAGCCTTCAATAAAGCAGCCAAACTTCGCACATGTAAGGATAATGAAGATGCCCGGAGTGAGAAGATCCATCGTGTCGCACGCGCTTTCTATTTTCACTTTCCAAAGCCGCCGGTTGCCGTGTTTATCCTTATACGTTTATTTCGGGAGCGTTTTATAGAACAGATTCTCCGCCGCTACGGCAAACAAAAGGAACAGCGGCGTAAAAACGACGGTGCCGAAGATGGCGACCCGGCTGTTGTCCGAAGCGCCGCGCGCTTCACAGACGGCCGTGTAGATTTTACCCATGAGCATTGCGCCCGCGACTCCGAAAAAGTATGTAATCAGAGTATAAAAGATCGTCCGGTTGACGGAAATATCTGCTTTTTCCTGTTTTTCGCCTTTTGTGCAGACTGGGCCGTTTGCTCAGGTTGGACTGCATGGGTTACCTGCTGCGCACGGCGGTCATTTTATTACCTCTCCGTTTTTTCTTTTTGTTCGGGTATTCCGTCTCAAAGGACGGATATTTTTTAAAAAGGAAAAGCAGACAGGCGACGGATACGGCGAATACGGCAACGCAGCAGTTCTGCCAGACCGTTAGTCCGAGGAAGACGTGGCGCATCTTCGGCGGATAGTACCGCATGAATTCCCAGCCGAATCGACAAAACGTATAGATCGTCGCGGCGAGCGGGTACGCCATTCCTCTCCTGTAAAAGGGTTTATGCATCAGATAAACGACGACCACAAGAATGAAAAATGTCGTAAGACTCTCCGAGATCTGCACCGGGAAAACAGTCGTGTCCAGATACGGCGAATACGTCCCCCAGCTCCACGGAATGCCGTAGCAGCATTTATCGAAATGGCAGGCGACCTTGCTGAGCGCGAGCATGACGAGACAGCCGGGCGTGAGCAAATCCAGTGTATCGCGAACGCTCACCTGCGGCAGTGGTTCACGCGAATGCTTCACGAGGACCGTATTCGCGCCGCGGCGGATTGCCCTTTCGATCAGCACTGTGAGAACGATGAATATCGGCGTGAAGATGACGCCTCCGAAGATCGCGACAAGAGTTAGCGTATGGGTGCCAGTGATGCGATACTCCATGAACCGGTTGAAAGCTCCGCCGATCATCGCGCCGGCGATCGCGTAAAGGAAGGAGAGCGTATAGAGCCCCGCTCTCAAACGGGAAATACTGTATCGCCTGCACGTTAGAAGATTGATCGAGAGCCAGATGGCGATTCCGATGTAATAAAATACGGAAAGATTCAGCAGCAGATCCATGCCCATTCTCCTCATGGAATCCGGAACGGTTCCGGAGCATTTTTATATATTTTATCATTTCGTTTATAAACTGTCAAACATAATAATTATGAACGGTTTTTGAGAAAATATCAATTGTGCATTAGTTACAAATTAGGTATAAATATTTTTATATGCTAATTTACAAATAATTTAAATTCCCATAATTAATTTAGTTGCGTTTAATATAAATATATGTTATAATAAATCGAACGATTAGGATAATTTTTTATTTGGAAAGTATCCTTTTGTATCAAAACAGAAAGGTGTGATGCATTTCATGCGAAAGAATTCCTGTTTTACCCGCACGCTCAGTGTATTTCTGAGTATCCTCATGGCGTTTTCCTGCATGAGCCTCCTGCGCGGCGTGATCGTCGCCTATGCCGCAGGAACCGGCAGCGTGTCCGAAACTCAGTGGAACGAACTGGCCGCGGCTCTTGCCAACGAAAACGTTAAAAACGCAGTGTTTGTTACAAGCAATAACAATACCACTGCCGACGACCCATCCGGTGCTGTAACCCGTGCCGCCAAAGCGTATTTTGCCGTTCTTAACGCAATGATACTTAAGGTTTCAGGCACAAGCGGTTCAGAATCGGAATATAATAATACGTCCTATCGTACTTCTCAGCAGGTTCGCGATACGATCAAGACCGAAATGCAGAAGAATAACAGAATGGGATCGAATTACAACGCCTATAATGCCTCTGCCGTTATAGATAAACTTGGCGGCCCTACTGTGTCCGGCGGTAATCAGAGCGGCGGCAACGGCAACCTGAGCGCGCCTTCTTTCTCGGTAAAGGTTACCAACTACGGCGCGATTACTTCTTATGCCGACATTGAAGATGCTGCATCTGTTCCCACGTATACGTATTCTGTTTCGCATGCGAAGAACCGTACTTATTCAGTAACTTCCGGTTCCGGCTGTAATCAGACGACTACAACTTATTATTATGTTGTGTGTACCGAAGCTTCCGGTTCTGATGGTTCGGTCAGCAGAGATATCACTTCTCTCCGGAATTATCGCGATGCGCTGAACAATAACGCAGATTTCCTGAATCGCACGATTCTTGAAAACATTGAGTACACCTATGATGAACTCAATGACGTTTATACTGAGGTAACAAATGCGAAAGCAGCTGCGGTTTCCGATTTCGGCGCCCCTGCCGTTGCGCATTTCTTCAGTTCCTGGGATGAAAAGATCGCAAACCTGAATGCCGCTATGCTGATTTGTCAGTATAAGCCGCAGGTGGATGAGATCAATGGCTATATTGATGCTGATATCAGTTATTATAATGCAGCCAGCGATCTTACCCAAACCGATCTTGAAACAATCACAGACTTATATGATACTTTTAAAGAAAAGTATAATGCTTATCTCGGTCTCAATATTCCTGAGGTTTATGCGTTTTTTGAAGAGGATAACGATATTCTCGACAGAGCGGTTGCCGAAGCGCGCCTTGAAGATTATAAAGACGCTTTTGAGGTAACGCACCTGAAAGTTGTTGAGTATCCTGCGATCACTGCCGATGTTGCCGAATTTGACGCTTACGACGACGATTGGGTGCTGGCAACCGATAACGCGAGCAGCTACATCGAGATCGCGATCAATAAGCTCAACAGCCGCAAGACACAGCTCAGTGCGTATGAAACCGAAAATATTGACGCTGTGTTCGGCGCAGGTTATGTTGCAGATGTGATCGATGTGCTGATCACAAAGCTTTACGGTCTGTATCCGTATGACGAGTATAAGAACGACTTTGCCCAATACAGAAGCGTATATAACGATGCATTTGAGCCTGTTACGCCGGAGTATACCGACGCGCAGCTTTATAATGTGCTGAACGCGAAGGACGCATGGTATACGCAGCTTCAGGCGTTTGCCGCTGCCGTTGAAGCATTCGACGCCGAATATGCCGCGAAACTTCTCGGTACGTTGGAAGCGGCCATGGAAGCAAAAATCGATTCCGTTTATGCGATGCTGAACAGCCGTGTTTCAAATACCGTGCTTACTGCTTACGATATGTATCAGAATTTCGTGAGCCGTTACGGCCGCGAGGTGACGAATGCGGACGATATCACAATGGAGAATTACCGTGATCTCCGTCTCGCGTTCAATACCGTGAGCGATCAGCATTACCTGTTCCTTGATGAAACCGTCCACTCCACCCTTTCAGATGAGGTTAAAGAGAAATATACGGCGATCCGCTCTGCGGTGATCATTTTCAAAGATTATCAGGCCAACCTCGGTACGGCTGATTACCTCTTTGAGTCTTCAGAGATCGGCGATTATATCCGCAGAGTTTCTGAGATGGACGTTGCTAGAAACGCCGATTACACCGTAACGGATCCGAATGTTGAAGCTCTGATCAATATGCTTGACGGCGTTCTCAACTCCGACGAACTCAAAGAAACTTTTGATCTCGGCGGAACGCTTTCCGGCGTGCTTGACGGTCTCTACACCGACGATTTCATCAACACACTCGTGCAGTATGTTTACCCGATGGTCGCGCTGGAGTTCGCGAAGGTGTGGGCGGATCTGCCTTCCTCTGTGCCGATCACCGACCCCGTCAGTATGACGGTCAATCTGTCGATCCAACCAATGGGCACGGCGCTTGAGAATATCAAACTCTATATCCTCCCGAATCTGCTTGCGAAAAACGTACAGACCGATTATCCGGATGCTTATGCCAAGCTCAACGCCGTTTCCAGCAACTACAGTCTCAAGACCGATGAGAACGGCGACCTGACCTGGAACATCAATCCGTGGCAGGACGCGAATATCTACGATCCCGAAACCGAAAAGCTGACGATCGAGTGGGGCGTTACGGATAAGGAAAGCTTCTTGAACGCTGCCACCGCCGCGCTCTCCGGTGTTGCGCCGCTGCTGCTTGCTCTGCTCTCCAACCAGACTGCCAACATCGGCGGCCAGAAGATCGGTACCGGCTCTGGCAGAGCCTGCGGCTTCGTCAACGTCACGGTCGACCCGATCACACTGAAGTTGACCTTTGAGGGCAATCCCGGCTACAACAATGCGCTCGCACCCATCCTCGCCGCGCTCGGAGCGGAGAACATCCCGGACGGCAACGATCTCGATACTGTCGCGAAGGTCCTCGATCTGGGTATCATCACTCCGTTTGAAAGCATCCTCAACAAACTCGCTGCAGCGCCGATCGATTTCCTTACAAACGTGCTGCCTTCGCTTGCGTTTGCGCTGAATCTCGGCCTCGTACAGCCGCTGCTCAGCGAGCTGAAAACGCAGATCAGCTATTCCGCCGACGCGCACTATTCCTCCTCCGTCCAGTCCGGCGATCTGGAAGGCGCGCTGCAGGACAGCCTTACCGTCAACATCGGCGAGATGCTGGACCTTGCTGATATGGGCATCGACATCACTTCACTGAACGGTCTTCTCAATTCTATCATCGGGCTGCTATCCAAGAGCGATGAAGATGCCGAAGAGGGCGAGGAAGAAGCGCCTGCGCTTTCACTTCCCGCGATCGATTCCGTAAAGCTTGCCGCACTCACCACCGGCGTGTCGTGGTCGCCGAGCTACCGTACCGTCAGCCCGTTCTCCAACGTGCCCGGTCATGCCACCGATTTCGCGCATCTTAATGCGAACCGCGCGGACGTGTTCCTGTTCATCCTCGACTGGTTCGTGACCGGAATGGAGCTGGATGAGGAGGATATCGCGAACGGAAAGAAAGACATCCTTACTCAGATCCTTGACCTGATCAATTCGATGAAAGAAGAGGAAGAAGCCGATGTACCCGGTGAAGGGGAAGTCGATGAGCCTGCCGATCCTCCCACCGAACCCGCTGAGCCTTCTGAAGGGGATGAAGAGGAAGGCGCGCTTCCTGAAATCGTACAAACAATTATAAATAACTTTGTAACAAATTATACCGATTCCGTCGCCGCTATAGTTGAGCTTGTATTCCCGCAGCGCTATTCGATGGAATCTGTAAAGAAGATCGATTGGATCACCGAAGGCAATATCGGCGCCGGTGATTATACCACCTTCTGGACCGAAGAGTATTCTGAATACACGAAGACCGACTGGACCAGAAAAGATGCGCTTTATGTGGAAGAGCATCTTGAAGAAGCGCTGAACAATCTTGTTAAATTCCTCAGCGATACCGATACGCTCGGCGGTGCGCAGAACATCGGCGAAGCCATCGAGTATCTTGCAAGCAGCCTGATCACCGCTGATACAGCCAACAGCCTTGTTGAAACGATCAGCAACCTTCTCGGCGGCCTCGAACTGCCGGATATCGCAAACGACCTTCTCGCTCAGATCGGCCTTGACGCCTCCGCATGGGACGGCATGACCTTCGATTTCGAAGCCGGCGACCTTGATGCGTTCAAAGCTGCGATCATAGATATCTTAACGCCTGTACAGCCGCTGCTCGGCTTCCTGCTGGCAGAACAGGATATCTCCATTTCGCTGTTTGATTCTCTTGATGTGACCGCGCTCGGTTACGACGGCTATTCCTACGGCCTTGTTCCGCTGCTGGAAGCCCTCGGCGCCACAGGTCTGAAATCCACCGCTGCATTTATCGGTGATACCGAAAACATCGTGAAGAACGTTGTTGATCCGCTGTTCAGCATTATCGACCAGCTGATCGAAAGCCCGATGACCTTTATTAAAAAGGTTATCCCCTCGATCGTATACTTCGATAAGGTCGGCGGCATCAAGACGGTGATCGATAATCTGATGTTTGCGGTGAACGTACTTCTTGATACGATCCGTCCGATCTATCCGCTGAACCTCGATACCCTGATCACCGCGGACGCCGGCATTCAGCTTCCTTCTCTTGAAGACGACCTGCTCGATTTCGTGATCGAAACCGTGATCGGCATTCTCGAAGAAAAGTTTGAAGTACACCTCACCATCGACTATACGATCGAAACGCTCATTGAATCCCTTCACTTTACCGATCCTGTTTCCTTCGATTCAGCGAACGGTTCCACCGCTTATACGATCGAACTCACAGCAGAGGGTCAGGCGGAACTGCTTGTACTTATTCTCGATTACCTGATCGAACAGATCGCGTATGATGAGAACTACGATAAGATCGCCGGCCTGCTTACGGATCTTGTTGAAGATGAGACGGCACAGGGCATCCTGCAGACGGTACTTGATAATCTGATCAACAATTATCCGGATTCCGTGCTTGCTGTATTCAAACTGATGTATCCGCGCATTGACGACCGTATGGATGCAGCGCTCACTGTACTGCAGTCTATTGACTGGAGCACTGCAAAACATGACGGCGCAGCAGATTATTGGACCGTAGAAGAGCCCGAGTACGTTGCTGGTAAGACCCCGTGGACGCAGGAGAAGGGCGAATTCATGACAAACCACCTGACCGACGTGGTTGAGAACGTTCTAAAAATGGTCGGCGATACCGATGATCCCGTTGAGGCTGTGAACGGCCTGCTTGCCAAAGTGATTACCGCCGAAAACGCCAATAAGATCGTTGACGCCGTCACCGGCCTTCTTGATAATCTTGATCTGCCGGATATTGTTAAGGATCTCGGTGCGCTCCAGCAGCTCGGTCTTGACAAAGCGAACTGGGAGCATCTGAACTACACATTTGACGATGGCGACGTTGACGCTTTCAAAGCGGCGCTGATCGAGATCCTAGATCCGCTGCAGCCCGTGCTTGCGTTCCTTCTTGCGGAAGGCGATCTTGAAGTTCTGCTGAAAGATGCGCTTCCGATCCGCGGCCTCGGTTACGACGGTTATTCCTACGGTATCGTTCCGATCCTTGAAGCGCTCGGCGCTGACGGCGTGAAGGGCACTGAAGAATTCAAGGCCGATCCCGAGAACGTTGCTGCGAATATCATCGATCCGCTCTTTACCGTGATCGATCATCTTGCAGAGGATCCCATCGGATTCATCGATTCTATCGTACCCGAGCTTCTGTACTTCGACGACGTAAAAGTGCTTTCGGCCGCGATTCCGAACCTTCTGTTCAGCGTGACCGTGCTGCTTGATACCATCCAGCCGTTGTACGAAGTGGATCTCTATGAACTGGTGGCGCAGCTTACCGCAACCGAAGAAAATCCTGCGGGCTTCGATCTCACTATGAGTGATTTCAGTATCACCGAAACGCTTCTCGGCCTGATCCCCGGCCTTTTGGGCGACAAGCTCGGCCTGGATCTTGACGAGATCGATCTTGACGAACTGAAATCCCGGCTTACCTACGCGCCGGTGGCGTTTGATTCCGCAAACGGCGATACCGCATACAGAGCGGTGCTTGCCGAAGAAAGCAAAGCGGTTCTCTTTACGAGCGCTCTCGATTATGTGATCCGTCAGCTTGAAAAAGAAGACAACGTAGAAGCGATCAAAGACCTGCTCGCGGGCCTTGGACTCGATGAGAGCGCATCCGCAATTGTGGATCAGGTGATCGATAACGTTGTAAATCATTACACCGATTCCGTATTTGCGGTATTCCAGATCATGTATCCCAGAGTGGTTGACCGTGAAGACGCGGAGCTCCGCGCCATTCAGGTGATCGAATGGATCACCGACGGGCATTTCGCTGCCGACGGTTACTGGACTGTTGAAGAACCCGAATACATTGCCGGCAAGACGCCGTGGACCGAGGAAAAGGGCGTATTCATGGATAAGCACCTTCCCGACGTCGTGCAGAACGTTCTTGCGCTCGTTACCGACTCCGATGATCCTTCCGCTGCGCTCGGCGAAATGATCAACAAACTGTTTACTGCTGAGAATGCAAATAAGGTCGCGTCCGCGATCAGCGATTTGCTCGGCGGAATCGAGCTTCCCGAGACGCTGAACGAGCTTGGTGTTCTTGAACAGCTCGGTCTCGAT
Source organism: Clostridia bacterium (assembly GCA_017439205.1). Lineage (GTDB taxonomy): Bacteria > Bacillota > Clostridia > Oscillospirales > Acutalibacteraceae > RUG806. The sequence continues at coordinate 1,815 of JAFRSZ010000135.1, read as the reverse complement.
AAAGCCACGTGGGATGGCATGTCCTTCTCGTTTGAAGACGGCAACAGAGATGCCTTCAAGGCGGCTTTGATCCAGATCCTGAATCCGATTCAGCCGCTGCTTGCGTTCCTTCTTGCGGAGGGTACGCTCACGGTTGCGAACCCCGGCGCCGATCCCGCTTACGGTGAACCCGGCGACCTTCAGGTGCTTGTAAAAGACGCGCTTCCGATCCGCGCGCTCGGCTACGACGGATATTCTTACGGTATCGTTCCGATCCTTGAAGCGCTTGGCGCAGACGGCGTGAAGTCTTCCGCTGAGTTCAAGGCGCAGAAGAACCTGGTTGTAAAGAATATCGTTGATCCGCTCTTTACCGTGATCGATCACCTCTGTGCAGATCCTATCGGCTTTATCGCTAAAGTGCTTCCCGAACTGTTCTATGCCGATACCGTTGAGATGCTTCAGGCTGCGGTGCCGAATATTCTGTTCAGCGTGACCGTTCTGCTTGATACCATTCAGCCTCTGTATGATATCGACCTTTATGAACTGGTAGCAGAGCTTACCGCTACCGATGAGAATCCCGCAGGATTCGATCTTACGCTGTCCGACTTTAATCTTACCGAAACGCTCTTCGGTCTGATCCCGGGTCTTGCTTCGAATGCTCTTGGTCTTGATCTTGATGAGATCGATACAGAAGAGCTTGATTCCCGTCTGAGCTATGTTCCCGTCGCGTTCGATTCCGCAAACGGCGACACAGCCTACAGAGCCGTGCTTGTGGGCGACAGCAGAGCGGTGCTTCTGACCAGCGCGCTCGATTATGCGATCCGCCAGCTTGAGAAGGACGGTAATATCGCCGTTCTGAAAGATATGCTCTCCGGTCTCGGACTGGATGAGAGCACTTCCGCTGTTGTTGATGAGGTTATTGACAACCTGATCAACAATTACACGGATTCCGTATTCGCAGTGTTCCAGCTGATGTATCCGAGAGTAAAGGATCGCAAAGAAGCCGATCTCGAAACGATCCAGTTTATTGATTGGATCACCTCCGGCAATGTCGGCGCGGACGAGGAATACATCGGCACAGCGCTTCCCGAAGGCGAGACTACGCTCTGGACGCCCGAAAAGGCCGTTTACATGGCTGAGCATCTCGGCGATTTCCTGAACGACATCGTTGTGATCTTCGGCGAGCAGCTCGGCGGCGCTGAAACGGTAGACGACGCTGTAAGCTTCCTTGTTAAGGATATCTTTACCGCTGAGAATGCCAACGCCATTGCGCAGGCGCTTGCGGGCTTTGTGAATAACCTCGGTCTTCCCGCCGCAGTGAAAGATCTCGGCATTCTCGAACAGCTCGGTCTTGATCCCGCTTACTGGGAGGGTCTGAACTTCAGCTTCGCCGCCGGCGACAGAACCGCGTTCAAGAATGCGCTGATCACCATCCTTGATCCTCTTGAGCCTGTACTCGCGTTCCTTCTTGCAGACGCGACTCTGGAGCCTCTTGACGATCTCGGCGATCCGCCCTACGGCGCCATGGGCAACCTCGAAGTCAAGGTCAAAGACGCGCTTCCGATCCGCGGCCTCGGTTACGACGGTTCTTCCTACGGTATCGTGCCCATTCTTGAGGCGCTCGGCGCTTCCGGAGTGAAGACCACTGCAGCGTTCAAAGCCGATAAGACGCATGTGGTAGAGAATATCGTGAACCCGCTGTTTACCGTTGTTGATCATCTGATCGCGAATCCCGTGAAGTTCCTTGAGGACGTACTTCCGTCGGTTCTTTACTTCGATAAGGTGGGCGGCATCCAGGTTTCTGCAGAAAACCTGCTGTTCAGCGTAAATGTTCTG
>JAFRSZ010000134.1 GCA_017439205.1 Clostridia bacterium | reverse complement strand
CCCGCGAATCATAGAATTCAACATGTGTTAATTACAAACGATATGTGTTGGTGTTTCGCTTCGTAATTAACAGTTTCAAATATTATACGCGGCGGGGCGTCGAGACGCCGCCCCCTACGGGATGGTATCCCGAACCGCGCGCTAAATTCCAATTTACAGCCTGTCTTCAACCTTCATTCCGTGGCTGAGGGTTGCCGTTGGCGCGGCTGCGGCGCAGGATAAGCAGGCTGCAGACTGCGGCATAAATACCCAGACACGTCAGCGTTACGGCCATCACGTTGGGTTCGCCGATGCGCAGCAGATTATTGAGCAGCAGCACCGCGGCGAAAAAGGCCGCGAAGATACAGACGAATCTGACAACGAAGCGCAGAATGCGCTTTTCGCGCTTTTCTTCTCCGATCGCCGGCATTGCCGCAAGCGCGGCGCACAGCGCCAGCAGCCCCAGCACGTACAGAACGGGGCTCCAGTTGACAAACGTTCGGTATACAAACCAGCCCGCGAGGGCCGCCAGGGCCGTGCAGGCCAGCATCAGCAGCGCGTTTTTCGGCGCGTGCAGGAGGCTCATAACCAGCCAGAGCGCCGCGAGCAGCAGGGCGATCGCCTCCGCCACGGGCAGCAGGTACGAAGAAAGCGACGCGGCGGACGAACGCTTTTGTCCGGTGGGCAACGCGGGGGCGGCGCAGTCGTTATAGGCGGTTTCTCCGCCGGGAACGTGCAATCCCACCGTGGTCCCCTTCAGCGTGCCCGCGTTCTGATAATCCCACGCCTTGAAATTGAGCGCAAAGGCGGGGGAATCCTCCGCCAGCGTGAAATCGTAATTGCCGATATCGGCAAACAAGGGGTCGGCTACCGTCTCGTTATGGATATAGCCCCCGGACTTCGCTTTGGACAAAGAAAGCTCCGAGCTGCCGCCGTTCTCGGAAAACCTTACGTTCGCGCCCCTGCTTACGTCCCAGAACAGGTTGCCGTTCTCGTAGAAATGGCCGGTATGGCACATATACACATAGATGGGCGTGCCGTCGGTTACAAAGATATTATCGTAATAAAAGGCGGTGGCGTGCGGTTCTTCGCCGCGGCTGCCCGCGCTCACCTGCCCCTCGGCGGAAAGCGCGCCGATGTTGTTGCGGAACACGTTGCCCTCGCCGTAATGGATGTTGTAGCTCTGGCTGCCGCAGCAGAACACAAGGTTCTTTTCCACCAGCATGCGGGAAGAGCCCTCGTCCAGATAGACGCCCCAGCCGCCGTAGCCGCCCTCTCCGGAATCCGCCGCAACGTTGTGGATCACGTTGCCGGAGAGCACCGTGCCGGGCTGAATGCCCAGCATATAGATGCCGCCCATATCCGAAAGCCACCCCTGGCCGATGTTGTAGATCAGGTTATCGGTGATCCGGATCCGGTTCGTGAGGTGGTACGTATAGCCCCAGTTCCAGCCGCAGGAGATGGCGGTGTAGTAACCGTCGTTTATCTCGTTGTGCGAGATCTCGGCGCCGTCGCAATAGGTGATATGCACGCCGATGGCGCAGAAAAACTTTCTGCCGTAACCGCTTACAAGATTGTTTTTCACCGTGATATCTGCGGTGCAGTCCGGCTCGTCCGGCCGGCAGTTCGCGCCGCCCACAAACACACCGGTGGCGGCGATATCCGTGAACAGGCAGTTTTCGACCCGGCTGTGCTTTACGCCGTTCATGAATTTGACGCCGTCCGCGCCGAGGTTCGTGAATTCACAGTTCGTAAACCGGACGTTTTCGGCGTACTGCACGGTAACGACGCCCTTTACGTCCAACGCCGCCTGCAGCGCGTCGATATCGTTCTCGCCGCGCCAGCCCCCTTCCCATTCGCCGGGGGTGGGCACGTTCCAGTCCGTTTCGGTAAAGCGGATCCCCTCGAAGGAGATCCCTGAAACGCCGTTGACGTCGAGAAGGCACTCCAATGAAGACGCGCGCAGCACGCACGTTTCGGCCGTTTCGTCCGCCTCGGGCACGTAATACAGCACGTTCGTCCGCGTGTTCAGGTACCACTCGCCGGGTTCGTTCATGGCCTCGAACACGTTTTCAAAATAATATCGGTCGATCGTCTGGATCTTCATGGAGGAGGGCCGCGAAAGACCCAGCTTGCCGGTTTCGTAATCGATACCGGTGAGATACATCAGCTCGTCGTGCCAGTAATGGAGGATGCGCACCTGCACGTCCGTGGGGTTCGTGAACGGAGTAAGATCGGCGGGGTCGGCGCAGAACGAACGCTGGCCGAGGGTAAACTCCCAGGGCGTGTCGTCCGGCGTCCAGAGGTCGTCCTCCGGGCAGAGCCCGTTTACGGTGAAATAGCCGGTTTCGGGATACCGCGGCACGGTGAGCTGCGCATTCCCTTTAAACAGGGACTTGAACCCGGACGGGTCCTGCGCCGTGAGGGTCTTCGTGAACGTACGAACGCCGTTCACGGTCTCTACGTGAAAGCCCGAGATCTCTTTCGCGCCGGAAATCACCGCTTCTTCGCCGTTATATGCGGCGTAGGCGACGTTCGGAAGATCGTCGGCCGTGAAGCGCAGCGTATCGTCGAATTCATAGCGGCCCGCGCGCAGCCAGACGTGCACAGTCTCATCCTGCGCCGGTACGCCTTTGAGCGCTTTCAGCTTTTCTTTGGCGGCCCGCACGGTTTTGAGAGGCGCTTCCAGCGTGCCCGCGGCGGCATCGTCGCCTTCGGGGGACACGAACAGGTCGTATTCGCCGATCTCGGGCGCGGCAAAAGCCGTGGGAGCCGACACGGCGAGCCCCGCGATCAGCAGAGCGCACAGCAGAACGGTAAACAGTTTTTTCATAAACGTCATCTCCATACAACGTATTGTACCGCAACAAACAAAAAAAAGCAAGCAAAGGAACAGGGAAATCACCCCTGTCCTCCGTTTTTTCAATACGGCAGCCGGGCGGTTCAAAGAACAGCGTAAATGCCAATGAAAGAGAAAGCGAAGATTCGGAATACTGCCGGCATGGCACAATAACGACAAAAAAACACAGGATCGGCATTTGTCGGTCCCGTGTCGAATCTGTATTTACCGAAAACCTTTCATTTTCATGCGTTATCGCAGAAATAAAGCTCCTTCGGGGGTTTCCCTTTGGGTCAGGAGAACGCGAACCAATCCACGTTCAGGTCGCTCCAGCCGGTATCGTAGGTGATATATACCGTATGTACGCCCGATACCTCGGGGATATCGTATTCAAAGGTCTGGTAAGAGGTCCAGCCGCCGGTATCGGCGCCGGGCTCGCACAGAATCTCTCCGTCCGGCGCGTCCAGCCGCAGGCGGCAGGTCTGCCCGCTGCCCGCGAGGCGCACCGTCGCCTTTTTGCAGCCGTCGCCGAAATCCACCGCGGCGTAGCAAACCGTATCGCCGCTGCCCACATACCCCAGATTCTCGCCGCCGTCGGCGCAGGGCTCCGCGCGCACGCAGCCGCGGGCGAGATCGTAGTCTTCCGCTTCGATCTTCTCAGCGGCGGTTTTTTGTTTGCAGAACCTGAAGCGCGTGATATCCGCGCCGTTTGCGGACAGCGTTATTCTGCGTACGCCGTTTTGCGCGGGCACGACGGCGCAAACCGTGCGAGAGGCATTTTCGCACGCGGGAACGTCAACCGTGCAAAGAGGCTGCCCGTCCGCGAGCACGTCGATGCTGCCCTCGCCGGTACACTCCGCCAGAAAGACCGTATCTTCGGCAGTGAAATCAAGCAGATACCCGTTTTCTTCGTTCACCGTTAAGGCCCCGCCCGCAGGCTGCGCGAGCTGCGGAATCGTACCGTCTGTAAACGTGACCTCCACGGCGCAGGCGCCATGAAGCCCCTCGGGCAGCGTGATATTGAGGGCTTCTTCGGTTTGTTCCCATGCCAAAGGCAGGCGCCCGCCGCCCTGCAGGAGGGCGATCTCCTTTACCGTTTCGGCGTTCCAGCGGCGGGAACCCAGCGTGGTTACGGCAATTCTGCCGTTCTCGGGCGTGCCGAGGGCGGAAATATAGAGCTTGGAGCCGTCCTTGCTTTTGGTAAAACGGATATCCCTGCCGGTATAAACGTAGCTGTCGCCCCGGTTCTCAGCGTCGCCCTCGCCGTAAACGGTCCACGGGCGGGTGGCGTAGATCGCGTCGCCGTAGGCGCCGAGCCACGCGCCGATCGTTTCGAGGATCGCGCGGCTCTCGGGCGGAACGGTCCCGTCCGCCATCGGGCCGACGTTCAGCAGCAGGTTGCCGTTTTTACTGACGATATCGATCAGCGCGCCGATGAATTCTTCGCCGGTGCGGTACACTTCGTCGGTAACGTAGCCCCACGATTTCGCACCCACGCTGGTATCGGTCTGCCATACGACGGGCCGGATCTCGCCCAGCGTTTCGCGCTCTTTGTCCTGCACCGCCTCATACGGGGAGAACGCGTCGTACTTATAGTTGCACACAACGCCCTCGTTTCCCTCCCAGGTCTTCGCGAGCGCATAGTATTCGGAAAGCATTTTGTAACGGTTGGCGTCTTCGTAGGTGTTGAAGGCGTCGTTGCCCAGATCGAAATCGTAATAGATGAGATCCGGGCGGTATTTTTCGATGATCTCCATGGAGATCGCGTACCATTTTTCTACGTGTTCTTTCGTTTTGCCGCCGCCGACGCCGTAAAGCTCGGCATAGGCCGGATCGGTGAGATCGGTACCCTTGCCGGCCTCTTCATCGAAAAACCAGTCGTTTTCGGCGAAATGGTTGGAAACGCCGAACTTCATGCCCCGGGCGGTAACCGCCTCTTTCAGCGCGCCGAGGTAATCCACCCCCGCGCCGTTTACGGAGTTATAGGTTTTCTGGATATCGGAAGCGTACAGCGCGTAGGAATCGTGATGGATGCCCACCGGCACCACGTATTTCGCCCCCGCGGCCTCGAACAGCTCCGCCCACTGCTCCGGCCCGCCGGACTGCTTCCAATGAGAAATGCCTTTCAGGAAATCGGGAATAAAATCTTTATAGCCCACGGCTTTCGCGCCGCCGTAGGTTTCGAGATGGTGGGTATAGATATCGCTGTTGCCGTAGCTGGAGGAATTCGGTATGTACATCCAGTGCCCGTACCACTCGTCGCCGAAGGCGGGCACGGAATACACGCCGTAATGGATGAAAATGCCGAATTTCGCGTCGCGGTACCATTCGGGCGCTTCGTAGCTGATCTCGGGGTGTTCGGGCAACGTGGCCGCCTCCTTTTTCGCGCAGCCCCAAAGGCCGCATAAGATGGAAAAACAACATAGGAATGAAACGATAAGGACCGCTGGGGCCGGGCGGTGCGTTTTATGCGTGCGCATCGGTGTTTTCTCCTTTACTCTGCGGCGATACCGTAGCTTTCGAGCATCCATCTGCCGACCTCGTACATCACCGCGATCTGCTTTTGCTGGATATGCAGCGGCGGCTCGGAGATGCGGTCCCCGGGCGCGACGTTTCTGCGGTAATGCGGCCAGCAGTTGCTTTTGCGCAGGGTGCAGCCGCCCTCGAACGTAAAATCGCCGCGGTAGCCCGTTTCGATCAGCCCGCGCAGAACGGAATCGAAATTCGTGGTGCCCACGAGCGGCATCACGTGGGAATCGCGGTCGCCGTAGTTATCCTGCACGTGCAGCGCGTGCAGTTCACTGCCCATGGCAAGGATATCGCCGTACTGATCGCAGCCCTGCACGTTGCCGTGGCCGATATCCCAGCAGATGTGCAGCCGCGGGATATCCGCCGCCTGAACGAACGCCAGCATCTCTTCGCCGGTGCGCAGATAGTATTCGGGGTTCCAGGCGGAAGCGCTGTTTTCAACGAGGATATCCACGCCGAATCTCTCTGCGTCCTCTTCAAAGAGTTTGAAGAAGGCGATGTTTTCACGCAAAAAATCCGCGGGAGAAGCGCCGGGCAGCGCCGCGGCGTGGATCACCGTGCGCGGGATGCCCAGCATGGCGCAGGCCTCGATGGAGCGCTTTGCGGCAAGAAGCAGCGCGTCGCGCTTTTCACCGGGGGCAAAGTGCTCGCCGTCCGGCGAATGCGCCTGACAGAAATCCATGCCGCCGTTCGCCGCGGCCTCGCCCGCGGCTTCGATCTCCGCTTTCCAGCCGTCGCCCGGGGAGATCCACGGGGAACCGGCATAAATCACGTTATACATCGAGAGATCCAGGTGACGGAAGCCGGTCGCCTTCATCCCGGCAACGGGCGCGGCGACGCTTCTGTTCGTATAATACGGCGCGAGGTCCGCCGTGGTGGTAACAAGCTTCATATGTTTTCTCCTTACTTTGAGAACAGGCCCGAAAACAGGTCTCTGATCTTTTGGAACAGCTCCAGAATACGCGTGATCAGGCGCTGCAGCAGCGCGCCGCTCTGCGATCCGGTTTTTTCGGGCGCAAAGCGGAAATCATCCGCGAGCAATTGGGCGTCGGCGCCGGAGAAGCAGAGCCGCACCTGGGTCACGCCGTCAAGCGCGTCGTTGGACCAGTGATCCGGCGCGCCGCCGTACAGGCCCAGATCGTTCAGATCGAAGGTATACGCGTGCCATGCGCCGTCCGCGGGGATCACGGCGCTGTTTTTGCCCGTTTCGAGGCACCGCGGCGTGTAATAGAGCGCGGCGTTTTTGTAAAGGCGCAGCTGGTTCAGCGTGACGTCGCTGCCGCCGGTGTTTTTCAGGCGCAGGGTGAGCGTGCCGTAGCGCGTGTAATCGGTATCCATGCTGTCGTGGATCTTCAGCTTGCCGCCGTCCTTTTCGGCAAAGGGCGCGGTGACCGAGAAGCTGCGCTTCGACGCCGCAACACCGAGCGCGCCGTCCCCTTCAAAGGCGTCCGCCGAAACGGAAAGAACGGCGTTTTTGGCGGTCCATACGTCCTTCACACCCGCGCTGTTCTTGCCGTTCTGCCATGCGGCGAGGGTTTCGCAGGTCAGCCACGCGGCGTCGTCGTACAGCTTCGTGATCGCGGGATCGGACGCGCCGAAGGAGGCCGCGGGCAGATAGGCTTTGCCGCCGAAGCCGCTCCACAGATCGGCCTGCGGCGAAAGGTTGTTCACAGCGTAGGCCGCGCCAACGGGAGCAGCCACAGCGTCGCTGTATACGCGCACGGTATCGGCAGAAACGATCTCGGCCGCAGCGGGCACGCAGATGCCGTCCGCCCCGTAGACCGAAAAGCCCCTGAGGGTGCCGCCGGTGCACATGAGACCGTCGCCGACGTTCGAGAAGGTGACCAGCACGCTGCCGTCGCTGATCTCGGCGCCTGTTTTCGCGGGCGCGGAGGCAGGCGTATCGCCGCCGTATACGAGCCCCAGCGCGCAGCCTGCCATGCGCTCGCCGATGGGCTTTTTGGTCATCGGGTGGATGGCGCCCCACTCCTCGTAATAATCGGGCGAAAGGTCGTAGACCGTTACTTCGCCGCGGCTTGCGGGATCCGCGGCGGCAAAGACAGTGAACGCGTCGTTGAACGCCGTTTCGGCATAGGGCCCCATGCCGTAATCAAACGTGACAAGCTGGTTGAACACCAGCGGGAAGCTGCCGTTTTCACACGCGAAAAGCCCGGCGTAGCTTTTCTGCATCAGCGTGAGGAGCTGTACGTAATACGCGGGGTCGTTATAAAGCATCAGATCCGTTTCGCCCTGATACCAGACGCCGCCCGCGGGGCGGAAATTGACGAGCGGCGCGATCTTGGAGTTATAAAGCCCCGTCATATCGATATGGAACTGGTTTTCTCCGCTGTCCCATTCGCTGAGCGAAATATATGCGTCATGGTCTTTGAACGCCTGCAGCATCGCGTTATCGCCCTCGATGGCCTCGCGGGGGATCCACGCGCCGATGCCGGAACCGCCCACCGCCGCGTTGAGAATGCCCACGGGCATATCGAGCGCATCGATCATTTTTTCGGCGAAGAAATAGGCGGCGGCGCTCATATTGTAAACGTCCTGCCGGTCGCCGGTGTACCAGAAGCAGTTCTGCGCGTCGGTCTGAGGCAGCTTATCGGAACAGTAAGCGCCGTCCTTGACCGGGTGCGGCACCTGCAGCACGCGCAGCGCCCGGCTGCCGGTAACGCCCTGCGCCTGCATGGCCCTGCCCTCGGGCGTGCCGTGGAGGTTATATTCCATGTTGCTCTGCCCGAAGCTGAGCCACAGCTCGCCGAACACCACGTCCGAAAGCACGCGGAAGACCGAGCCGTTCGCAGTCAGCGTTACGGTATAGGCGTCGTAACCGCCGACGGGCGCCGTGAACGAGAGAGAAAACGTGCCGTCCGGGGCGGCGGTCCCCTCCGCGGAACGTACGTTTCGGCCCGCAGCGTCGGTCAACGTGGCTGCAACGGCCGTACCGGGCGCCGCTTCGCCCGCAAAAACGGCGTCCGTATTCTGCCGGAACAGCATATGGTCGCCGTATACGTTATAAAGCCTTGCACCGGTATCCGCCGCGAACGCGGGGCAGACCGCCCCCGCCAGCAGAACCGCGCAGAGGAAGAACGAAAGGAATACGCGTGTTTTTTTCATGCAAAAAAACCTCCATCCCGTAATATATACACATTATAGTTATAGCATTTAT
>JAFRSZ010000133.1 GCA_017439205.1 Clostridia bacterium | reverse complement strand
TTCAACCGGCAAAACAAGGATCACTATATGAATCACATGTTCCACGGCTACGATATGGACCGCACCATGCTGCGCATCGGTGCCATGAACATGATGACCCACGGCGTGGACAATCCCTTTATCGAATACCGCGACAGTTTATCCGATCAAAACCCGGATAAGGACAAGTATTCCCTGATCCTCGCAAATCCGCCGTTCAAGGGCAGTCTGGACGCGGACATCGTCTCCGCCGACCTGTTAAAGGTGTGCAAGACCAAAAAGACGGAGCTGCTGTTCCTTGCCCTTTTCCTGCGGATGCTGCGCGTCGGCGGGCGCTGCGCCTGTATCGTGCCGGACGGCGTCTTGTTCGGTTCCTCCACGGCGCACAAGGCCATCCGCAAGGCGCTGGTGGACGAAAACCGGCTGGAGGCGGTGATCTCCATGCCCAGCGGCGTATTCAAGCCCTACGCCGGCGTTTCCACCGGAATTCTGATCTTTACAAAAACCGGCCACGGCGGCACGGACAGGGTTTGGTTTTACGACATGAAAGCCGACGGCTTTTCGCTGGACGATAAGCGCACCCCCGTGGCGGAGAACGACATCCCCGATATCGTGGCCCGGTTCCATAATCTGGAGGCGGAAGCCGACCGCGCCCGCACGGAGCAGAGCTTTTTCGTGCCGAAGGACGATATTATAGCCAACGATTACGACCTTTCCATCAACAAGTACAAGCAGACGAAATACAAGCCCGTGGAATACCCGCCAACAAGCGAGATTATCGCAGAATTACGCGCAATAGAGAATAATATCCAATTAAAATTGGATGAATTGGAGAATCTGCTTTGAAAAAATACTCGTTGTATCCTCTTGTAACAGTTATTAGCATTATTATCCGTCAATTTGTTTTGCCAAACCCTTTTGATTGTTTTGGTAATAAAGCATTATTTATTAATCATATAGCCGAGCCCGTTATCATAGTTGTTGCGTACTTCTTGGTTGGTTTGATTTATAAGAAGGGTTCAGCTCCTGCTATCGGCAGTTTGCTCTTTCTTGTTACTTATGCAACGATCGTTGGTATCCTTTGGTTAATGGGTTTGTTCAGGTTCGCATGGTGGTGGATACTGGTTTTAGTCGTTGCTTTTGTTGGAAGTATAATTTTTTTGCGTAAGCATTGCAGCAAGCATGAAAACGAGAGATATTGGGATTGATAAAAGACTGGTGAAAAACAATGAAAGTGAAACTTGGAGAATTGACAAAAATCAGGACTGGAAAACTGGATGCTAATGCCGCCTCTGTTAACGGCGCATATCCGTTTTTTACTTGCTCAAAAGAACCGCTAAAGATATCGACCTATTCCTATGACTCCGAATGTGTTCTTGTCGCCGGAAACGGTGATCTGAATGTAAAATATTACAATGGGAAGTTTGATGCATATCAAAGAACATACATTATTGAAGACAACGGCTGCGGTAAATTATATATTCCATATCTCTATTTCTTCTTGGATAAATATGTTGAGGAACTCCGGAAATTGTCTATCGGTGGAGTTATCAAGTATATAAAACTTGGAAATCTCACAGAGGCACAAATAGAATTGCCGAACATAGATATTCAGAAGAGAATTGTGACTATATTATCCAAATCGAAATCAATAATTGAATCAAGGCAACACGAGCTTCAATTATTGGATGAACTCATCAAAGCCCGATTTGTCGAGATGTTTGGAGATTGCAAACTAAATCCTAAAGGATGGGATACTGTTGCTCTTGGTGATATTTCAAATGTGGGATCAAGCAAACGTGTTTTTGTTGAAGATCTTAAAGATATCGGTATTCCGTTTTATCGAGGCACAGAGGTAGGTGCCTTAGCAGAAGGAAAAGAAATAGCTCCAGAATTGTTTATTGCACCAGAGCATTATAATGAGCTTATTGCTGCAACAGGAAAGCCTGAAATCGGTGATTTGCTAATGCCATCAATTTGTCCTGATGGTAGAATTTGGGTTGTTGATACGGAAGAACCCTTCTATTTTAAAGATGGTCGAGTTTTGTGGGTACATTCGATTAGTTCCGCATTTGATCCTGTTTTCTTGCTTTTTACTTTGAAAGATCGGATTATGGCCGATTATAGTAGCATTGCATCGGGAACTACATTTGCAGAACTTAAGCTTTTTGCGTTGAAGCAGTGTCAGATCTTCAATGTGCCAATGGAAGTGCAAAAGCAGTTTGTTGGTTTTATACGCCAAGTCGACAAATCGAAAGCTGTCGTGCAAAAAGCGCTGGATGAAGCACAATTGTTGTTTGACAGTTTGATGCAGCAATATTTTGGATAATATAAAAAAAGGAGAGTTGTTTATGAAGGAGTTTTACAGAAAACATAAAGAAGATAAGCCGGTAGTGGCGATTTGTTATGATTTTGATAAAACCCTATCACCAGACGATATGCAAGCACAAGGGTATATTCAATCTGTTGGATATGAAGTGGACACTTTCTGGAAGGAATCAAATGGTTTAGCTGAAAACAACGATATGGATCAAAATCTTGCATATATGTATAAGATGATGCAAGAAGCAGAAGGTAATTTTGTTTTTAATAGAGAAAAACTCGAAGAATATGGTTCAAAGGTAAGTCTTTTCCCTGGTGTGGAGGAATGGTTCGAACGAATAAAGTCTTTTGGTGTTGAGCATGGAGTGATTGTTGAACATTATATTATTTCTTCCGGATTAAAGGAAATGATAGACGGAACTTCTGTTGCGAAAAATGGTGCTTTTGAAAAAGTTTATGCCAGTTCATTTTATTATAACAGTAGGAATGTGGCTGTTTGGCCTGCACAAGTTGTGAATTATACCAACAAAACACAATTCTTGTTCCGTATAGAAAAAGGAATACTGGATGTGAATGATCCTGCTGTGAATGATTACTATCCACCGGATGAAATTCGCGTTCCCTTCAGAAACATTATTTATATTGGTGATAGTGCAACAGATATTCCCTGTATGAAACTTGTCAATTCTTATGGTGGACACTCTATTGGCGTGTATAATCCATCTACAATGGACAAATCAAAAGTCTATAAAATGATGTTAGACAATAGAATTCGATATTTTTCTTCTGCTAATTATATGGAGGGATCAGAGTTAGATTGCATAATTAAGAAGATAATTGTTCGAACAGAGGCCAATGAATCGTTAGAGAATCTGTTTATTTCCTGTAGAAAAGAAGCAGATGAAGATGATAAGTCCAAAACAAGAGAAGGCAAAATCAAAATGAATCTTATCCTTCAATTAGAAAACAGTTACAGTTTTGCAAATACGCATGCTGTTGTACGAGAATTGCAATTGATTGATAATTGGACAAATGATGAAATGGAAAGATTGTTTGATTGTGCAATGTATAATTTACAAGTACACTACATATTGAGCGATTATGATGTTAGACAATTCTACAAATCTGTACTTTCAAAAATAAAAACAAAATCAGAAAAAGCATTAGAAGTTGAGCGAATAATCATGGAAAAAGAAGGTCAAGATGATCTGCTTTGATTTTTTTATGATAAGCGCACATTTATTTCATTCCCAAAATTGATCAAATATTGTAAAATAGTCTTGCATACGAAAACGGAGGACAATAAAATGTATTCAAATTATTTCAACAACCAAATGTTTAATCCACAATATGTTAATCCACAGTATTATCAGGCAATCAGGAATCAGCCCCAGCAAACTGATCCGGTTGAACAGGCGAAAGAAATTGCAAATGCGGTTAAGGCAATACATGATTTGTGTGAGGCAGTTAAAAAGATAGACGCCCAATATCAGCAATCTGCGTTTAACGCTTGCTTGGTTCAGCTTGCAATTGAAATGAACTGGTAAAAACCATACCGGTGGAGAAGAGAGGAAATAGAAATGCTTAGTGTTACATCAGCATCAAATGCCGTAACCCCCGATTTTATGTCTTATATTGTATCTATCCTTTGTGCTTTGATTTCTGGAATTATTACATATTTTGTTGCACGTAGGCAATCGAAAACAGATATTCAAAAACTTGAAAAACAATTTGAATATGATCTTGAAAAAGAACGTGAAAAATTTGTAATGGAAAAAGAAAAAATGGAGATTGAACATAAGCACCAGATTGATCTTTTGCAAAAAGAAGCAGGGAATAAACTTAGTAGCGAGTTGTTAGGTGAAGTGTTGAAGCTGCCAGAGGTTCGCCAGCAAGTATCCCAAGGAATGCGAAACGCAAATAAGAATAAAAAAATAAGAGGGAAATCATGACCAACTTTGATTTTTTACTCTCCGATTCCGGGTTTGCTTCGTTCTCAGAGGTGGCGATCACGGCTGAGAAGCTTTTACATATCGACGTTTCTTCCTGCGTGCTTTCGTGCCGTCGGGCGATGGAATTTGCGGTCAAGTGGATGTATTCCGTGGACCGCGATCTTGTCACGCCCTATCAGGATACGCTGGTGGCGCTGATGAACGACGAGCGTTTCAAGGATATCGTGGGCGCGGACGTGTGGCGGCGCATGGATTTCATCCGCAAGCTGGGCAACGCGGCGGCTCATGCGGGTAAGAAAATCAGTGAAGAGCAGGCCTCTCTCTGTCTCGAAAACCTGTTTTACTTCATGGATTTCGTCGCCTACTGTTACGGGAACGATTATGAAGAAGTCAAATTCGACCCGTCCCTCCTCACCCTCACGCCCGAAGAAGCGCTCTCTTTTGTGCCCGATCAGCAGATCGATCTCGCCGCCCTGATGGCGGAAAACGCCAGCCTCAAAGCCGAGCTCACCGCCCGAAGGGAAGAGCAGCAGCAGACCTACGTACCGAAGCCTCTGGAACTTTCGGAATACAAGACCCGCAAGATCTATATCGATTTCATGCTGCAGGACGCGGGCTGGACCGAGGGCAAGGACTGGCTGAACGAGGTGGAACTCCCCGGTATGCCCAATAAAAGCGAGGTGGGCTATGCCGATTACGTGCTCTACGGCGACGACGGCCGCCCGCTGGCGGTGCTGGAAGCGAAAAAGACCTGCGTGGATATCTCCAAGGGCCGGCAGCAGGCCAAGCTCTACGCCGATCTGCTGGAAAAGCAATACGGCCGCCGCCCGGTGATCTTTCTTTCCAACGGGTTCGATACCAGCATACAAGACCCCTGCTACCCCGAGCGCCGCGTCGCCGCCATGTATTCCAAACGGGACCTGGAAAAGCTCTTCAATCTGCTCCGCCTGCGGACAAGCCTTGCCCACGTAACGGTCAACAAAAGCATCGCCGGACGCTATTATCAGGAGGCGGCGGTCAAGGCCGTATGCGACGCCCTCGACGAAAAGAACCGCCGCAAAGCCCTGCTGGTGATGGCCACCGGCTCCGGCAAGACCCGCACCGTGATCTCCCTTTGCGACGTGCTGCTGCAGCACGGCTGGGTGAAAAATATCCTGTTCCTGGCGGACCGCACCTCCCTCGTTACGCAGGCCAAGCGCAGCTTTGTGAATCTCTTGCCCGATCTGTCGGTGACGAATCTCTGCGAAGAAAAAGAAAATTACACGGCGCACTGCGTCTTTTCCACCTACCAGACCATGATGAACGTGATCGACACCGCCAAGGACGAGCAGGGAAAGCTGTTTACCGTGGGGCATTTCGATCTTGTGATCTGCGACGAGGCGCACCGCTCCATCTATAACAAATACAGCGATAACTTAAATTATTTCGACGCGCCGCTGGTGGGCCTCACCGCCACGCCCAAGGATGAGATCGACAAAAACACCTATGAGGTGTTCGATCTCCAGAGCGGCGTGCCCACCTACGCCTACGAGCTGGCGCAGGCGGTGAAGGACGGCTTTCTCGTCGACTTCATGAGCGTGGAAACGCGGCTCAAATTCATTGAGCAGGGCATCGTTTACGATGAGCTTTCGGAAGAAGACAAGGAAGCATACGAGAATACCTTCGAGGATGAAAACGGCGAACTGCCGGAATATATCGCTTCTTCCGCCCTCAACGAATGGGTGTTCAATGAGGATACCATCCGGCAGGTGCTGAACATCCTGATGACACAGGGCATTAAAATCGATTACGGTGGAAAGCTCGGCAAAACCATCATTTTCGCCAAGAACCACACCCATGCCGAAAAGATCTATGAGATCTTCAATAAGGAATATCCGCACCTGCCCGGGTTCGCGAAGGTCATCGATAATTACTTGACCTACGCGCAGAGCGCCATCGACGAATTCAGCGATCCGAAAAAGCTGCCGCAGATCGCGATTTCGGTGGATATGCTCGATACCGGCATCGACGTGCCGGAAGTGCTGAACCTCGTCTTTTTCAAAAAGGTGATGAGCAAGGCCAAATTCTGGCAGATGATCGGCCGCGGCACCCGCCTTTGCCCCGCGTTGCTGGACGGCAAAGACAAAGAGAAGTTCTATATCTTCGATTTCTGCGGCAACTTTGAGTTTTTCCGCATGAACAGCGGCAAATCCTCCGCCAACATGATCGCCCTGCAGGGCGCGATCTTCCGTCTGAAAGCCGAAATCGTGTTCAAACTGCAGGATCTGGCGTACCAAACGGATGAACTGATCGAATTCCGCAGATCTCTTGTGGACGATATGGTGCGCAAAGTGCGGGAGCTGAACAAAGAGAATTTCGCCGTCCGCCAGCATCTGAGATACGTGGAGCTATATTCGGATCCGGAGCGCTATCAGACGCTCACCTATGAGGATACGCTGCAGATGGGGCAGGAGCTTGCGCCGCTCATCATCCCCGACGTCGACGACGCGAAGGCCGTGCGCTTTGACGCGCTCATGTACGGGATCGAGCTTGCTTACCTCGCAGGAAAGAGCTACGGCCGGTACCGCGGCGACCTGTTCAAAAAAGTGTCCGCCGTGTCGGGCGTCGCCAACATCCCGGAGATCATGGCGCAGGCGGAGCTGATCAATCAGATCCTGCATACGGACTATTTCGATAACGCCGGGATCAGCGAGTTCGAGCATATCCGGGAGAACCTGCGCGACCTGATGAAGTATCTGCCCGCCGGCGGCCCCGTATACGATACAAGCTTTGATGAAGAGATCCTCTCTGTTGAATGGCATGAATCCGAGCTGGAAAACGACGATATGAAGGATTACAAAGCAAAGGCCGAGTATTATGTCCGTCAGCATCAGGATAACGCCGTGATCCGAAAGCTAAAACAAAACGTCCCGCTGACGGCGGAGGATGTGAAGGCGCTGGAAGGCGTACTGTGGGGCGACGTGGGCTCAAAGGACGATTATATGCGCGAGTACGGCGCGAAACCGCTGGGCGAGTTCGTGCGGGAAATCGTTGGGCTGGATATGAACGCCGCAAAGGCAGCGTTCGCGGAATTTCTGAACGACGTGAACCTCAACAGCCGTCAGATCTACTTTGTGAATCAGATCGTGGAATACATTGTGCATAACGGGCTGATGAAGGATCTTTCCGTCCTGCAGGAGCCTCCGTTTACCGATCAGGGCAGCGTGGTGGAGGTGTTCACCGATATTTCGGTATGGCTGAGCATCAAAAAAACCATCGACCGCATAAACGCCAACGCGCTTGCCGCGTAATCTAACAAAAAAGGACATTAAGATCAAAATTCACGATCACGGTTTTTTTCTGACTCCGCGTTGTCGCAAGCTGCATATCGCTTGCGGCATTTTTCTTTTATGACAGGCGGGCGGTTTTCGTTCCTCCAAAAAGCGTTTTGGTTTCACGGGTATTGAAATCGTTTTCAGGGGTGCTTATACTGAGCGTGAAATAACATTTCAGGAGGATTTTGTTATGAAAACGATTCAAAGAACCGCCGCGGTTATTCTCGCCGTATGTATTCTGTTTGGGTACATTCCCGCAGCATCCGCAGCCGCCGTGAGAGCCGGCAAAGCGGGCCAGGACGCCGTTTGGCAACTGTCTGACGAAGGCGTGCTCACGGTTACCGGCAGCGGGAGGATTTACGATTATTTCGTGGATTCCGATCCTTATCTGTCAGAGCATAAAGGCGATATTTTCGCGATCTGTATCGAAGACGGGATCACAGCCGTCGGAGACAACGCTTTTTATGAATGCACAAACGCTCAAACGGTCGACCTGCCGGGCAGCCTCACGTCTTTCGGTCGGGCCGCATTCTCCTTCTGTCTGAGCCTTCGCTCGGTGGATATCCCCGAAGGGGTTACCGTTTTGCCGACGGATCTGTTTTTCAGCGATTTCAGCATCGAGCAGATAAAGCTCCCGAAAAACCTGAAAAAGATCTGCTGGCAGGCGCTTTTGTGCGGAAGTCTTACATCTCTGCGTATCCCCGCCGGGGTGGAAAGCATCGAAGCCGCCGCGTTTTACCACGCCGGGCTGAAATATATCTTTTTTGAGGGAAGCGAACAGCAATGGAACCGGATCGTGGATCCGACGTACAACGACTGCCTTAAAACCGCGAAGATCTTTTTTAACTATACCGACGCCAACCCCGTTGTTCTCGAGGAAGGAAACTGCGGAGACCGCGGCGATAACCTGAAATGGAAAATCACCAGCGACGGCGTTATCACCGTGGGCGGTACGGGAAAAATGAAAGATTATTATCAGGAAAACGGTTCGTTCCCGAGCCATCCGTGGAGTTTTTGTCCGGCGTACGATTCTGTAAAGACGATCGTGATTGAAGAGGGTGTAACCTCCGTTACGGATTACGCGTTTTGCGGTACGTACGCCGAAAAAGCGATCCTTGCAAATTCCCTGCAGATAATCAACGGCGCCGCGTTTATCTGGAACGGAACCATCCGAGAGATCAACATCCCCGACAATCTGTCTGCGGATTGTTTATACATCTGCTCGGAGCTTTCGGCATTGGAGCGCATTACCGTTTCGCCGAACTGCAAAAACTATTATGCGGATGAAAACGGCGCGCTGTTTTCCAAAGCGTATCATATGCTTGTTGCCGTTCCCTGCAAGTGTACCGCAGTGCGTATCCCGGCGGACGTGACCGAAGTGATCGTTTCCGCGTTTCAGAATAACGCCGCAATCGAAAGAATCAGCGTGGAATCGGGCAATCCGACGTTCAGCGTCGAGCAGGGCGTGCTGTTCCGCAGAGAAGGTGACAATCCGCTGCACACGTTGGTTTACTGCCCCGCAAAGCTTCCCGCGGAGGAGTATACCTGCCCGGCGGATACAAAAACGATCGGAAGCCACGCGTTTGTGAACGGTCAGACGCTGAAAAAGATCGTTCTTACCGACGCCGTAACGGAAATCGGAGACTGCGCTTTTTATTGCAGCCGTGCGCAGGAGATCGTGCTGCCGAAAAAAGTGGATTATATGGGGAACGTTTGTTTTTACGGCTGCACGGAACTTCGCTCCGTAAACCTGCCGGAGGGCGCATATTCGCTGTATTTTATGTTCAGCTATTGCTTTTCGCTTGAATCGGCGATCTTGCCAGAATCCGTCAGATGCATTGATGAGGCCGCTTTTACCGAGTGCTGTTCGCTTGCCGAGGTGAACATCCCCTCCGGCGTTACCGAAATCGAAAGCTGTGCTTTCCGCGGATGTGAATCGCTTTCCGAGGTCATTCTGCCCGCAGGTCTTGAAAAGATCGGCGGAGAAGCCTTTAGAAGGTGCGGCTCGCTTCAATACGTGGTCTTCCTCGGTGACGACGTCGATATGCAAATGTCTTCGTTCGATATCGATCTTTTTATGGATCAAAACGGGAACACTTTTGCCAAAGGTCCCGAAACCCTTACGCTTGTATGCGACAGCGGTTCATCGGCGGAAGAATACGCGCAGGAATACCGGATCAAAACCGTACCGCTGCACTGGAACGGCCATGTCTATATCCCGGACGTCAGCGTTCCCCCTGCCTGCACGCTTCCGGGTAAAACGGAAGGCGCCCATTGCCTTGAATGCGGCGAGATCCTCAAAGAACAAACAGAGATCCCCGCCGCCGGGCACAAATGGGGCTACGGCAAGATAACGAAAGAGCCCACCGAAACCGAAACCGGCATCCGTACCTTTACCTGTACCGTTTGCGGCGAAACAAAAACCGAAACGATAGACGTGATCTTTAACGGGCCCGGCACGCCCGAGGTACAGCCGTATTCCGGCGGCGATCCGGACGGCGACGGAAGGATCACGGCTGCCGACGCGCGCCTTGCGCTGCGTAAATCGGTCGGCCTTGAAAACTTCGCCGAGGGCAGCCCCGCCTTTATCGCCTGCGACGTGGATCGCGACGGCAGGGTCACCGCCGCTGACGCCCGCCTGATTCTGCGCGCAAGCGTGGGCGTGGAAGACCCGAAGAAGTTTTAATTGCGTAAAAGAATACATAATACGTTGATCATGATGCTGCGGCAGCCGGCGAACGTGTCGGCTGCCGTGTATTTTTTCTTGCTTTTTTTGTTTTTGCATGCTATTATCATTATATAAAAGGGGGCGTTTTTATGAAAAAAAAGGCGGTTATCATCCTTTGCGCCGTACTGGCGGTGCTGATTGCCGGGGGCGCGGTGGGTTACGGTTTTCTGCCGCATCCGCTGCGGTATAACATCAGGGGCATTGAGCCCGTCGGTTCTTCCGTTACGGTGCTCGGTGAAACCGAAGACAGCGTTACGATCCGCAAAGAGGGCGACGGCGAATTCAAGGTGCTGATGTTCACCGATATGCATCTGGACGGCAAGAACGAGACCTGCGATCTCACGGTGGAACACCTTGTTGAGAACGTGCAGAAAGAAAAGCCCGATCTCGTGCTGCTCGGCGGCGATAACGTCACCTCCGGCATGAACAGAAAACGCTCGCATCAGCTGGCTGAGATCTTTGAAAAGCTCGGCGTTTACTGGGGCGGCGTGCTCGGCAACCACGAGGGGGACAACAAGTGGTCCGTTACCCGTACCGAGATGGTGAATATCTTTTCTTCTTACGATCACTGCCTGATGCGCCGCGGGCTTGACTCCGTCACCGGCGACTGCAACTATGCGCTCTATATCGAAAACGCGGACGGCAGCCTGCTCGAGACCTTCTATTTCCTCGATTCCTTCGACGAGATGACGGACGAACAGAAGGCAGAGACCGGCTGGACGGAGGATATGTCCGAATACGACGGCCCCAAGGCCGATCAGGTCGCCTGGTACAGCGCCAAGGTTCAAGAGACCGAAGCAAAATACGGGTGGCACGATTCCATTATGGTCATCCATATCCCGCTGCTGCAGATGCGCCTCAGCGCCCTGCCCAAGGGCGGGTTCAGCTGGGAAAATCCCGGCACAAAGGGCTTCCTCTACGGCGCGCAGCGCGAGAACGTATGCTGCACCGGGTTTGAAAACGGCCTGTTCGAGGCCATCAAGGCGGGCGGCAGCACCAAAACCGTGTTCTGCGGGCACGACCACGTCAACAACTTCGGCCTTGAGGTGGACGGTATTCTGCTCAGCTATATCGAGATGAGCGGCTACAGCTCCTATTCGTATTATTCCAAAGGCTATCCCGAAGAAAAGTGGCTGCAGGGCTGTACCGAGCTTCTGCTGCACGCCGACGGTACCTTTACGCAGACGCAGCTCAGCAACAACGGGCAGAAATAAGATGATCCGGGCCGCGGTGCAGAGCGTTTCTGCGCTGCGGCTGTGTTTTTACAGGAAGAAAGCATATGGCGGAAAAATATCAGTTGAACGGCGATTGGCGCTTTCACTACGGGGACGCGCCCGGGGCCGATTATATGGGCTATGACGACCGCGCGTGGCCTTTGGTGCGGCTGCCGCACGATTGGGCGGTTGCGTTTCCCTTCAGCCGGAAGCACTCCAGCGGCACGGGCTATCTGCCCGGGGGAACCGCGGTCTACCGCAGGCATTTTACGCTGCCCGAAGGCATTCGGAATAAGCGTGTGCGCGTCACCTTCGGCGGCGTATACAACCACGCGCAGGTCTGGATCAACTCCAATTACCTCGGCGGCAGAGCCTACGGGTATTCCACCTTTTCGTTTGAGATCGGCGAATTCGTGCGCCCCGGCGAAAACGTGCTCACCGTGCGGGTCTGCCATGAGGAAACGGCGGATTCACGGTGGTATACCGGCAGCGGGATCTACCGCGGCGTTACGCTCACGGTAAGCGAAGCTTCGCGCTTTACGCCGGGCAGCATCTTTGTTTCCACCCGTCGGCTTCTGCCGGACGGGTCTGCCGCGGTTGAGGTTTCTTACCGTACAGAAGAATGCGAAAAAGTTGATCTCACGGTCCTGGACGCCGCGGGTGCGCCGGTGTGCGGCGCGGTGGGGCGGGAAGCGGGCGGAACCGCCGAATTGCTGATCCCGCACGCGAAACGCTGGTCTCCCGATACGCCGTACCTGTATACGCTCAGGTGCGCGGCGTACAAAAACGGCGAGATCGCCGATACCGAAACGCTGCTTTTCGGCGTGCGCACCGCCCGGTTCGATCCCGATGCCGGTTTTTATCTGAACGGGCGAAACATGAAGCTGAAGGGCGTGTGCGTGCATCACGACGCGGGCTGCCTCGGCGCCGCAGTACCGAAGGAGGTGTGGGCCCGCCGCCTGAAAAAACTCAAAGCGATGGGCTGCAACGCGATCCGTACCGCCCACAACCCGCCGGATCCGGTATTTCTGGATCTGTGCGACGAAATGGGCTTTCTTGTGATGGACGAGGCCTTCGACGAATGGGAGGGCGCGAAAAACAAGTGGTGGCAGGGGCACAACGTGTACCCGCCCAAACGCTTCGGCTACGCCGCCGATTTTCCGTTCTGGCACGAAACGGACCTTCGGGATTTTATTGTGCGGGACCGCAATCACCCGTCGGTCATCATGTGGAGCGTCGGCAACGAGATCGATTACCCGAACGACCCCTACGTTACGCCTTTGTTCGACGAGGTGCTCGGCAACAACGATAACGGCAAACCCGCCGCCGAGCGCAGATACGACGATAAAAAACCGGATGCGGGCCGCCTCGCGAAGCTCTCTGCGGAGCTTGTGCGCATTGCGCACGAGGCCGATCCCACCCGTCCGGTGCTTTCCGCTCTGTCGTTCCCGGAGCTCTCCGTCCGTACCGGCTTTGCCCAAACGCTGGACGTGTGGGGCTATAACTACCGCGAGCGGTTTTATGACGAACACCATGCCGCCTATCCTGAAAAGGCGATCTTCGGCAGCGAAAACGGGCACGACCCCACCGCGTGGAAAGCGGTGGCCGATCGGCCCTTCATCGCCGGGCAGTTCCTGTGGACCGGCGTTGATTTCCTCGGCGAATGCCGCGGCTGGCCGGAGCGTATCTCCGGCGCGGGGGCGCTGGATCTGTGCGGTTACGAAAAGCCCGTATATTATCAGCGCATGGCGCTCTGGACGCATACGCCCTTTGTAAAGCTCGCCGTTTCGCGCGGGGAACGCGAAAAGACCGGCATGTGGAGCGATACCTTCGTATACGCGGGCGAGCCCGGCGAGAAGATGCAGGTGAGCTGCTATACCAACGCGCCCGCAGCGGAGCTGTTCCTGAACGGCCGCTCTCTCGGCAAAAAGATCCTTTCGCCGGAGGTCATGGGGCGCGCCGTATGGGAGATCCCGTTTGAACCCGGCGTGCTTCGCGCCGCGGTAGACGGCGCACAGGACGAGCTTCGTACCCCCGGTCCGGCGAAAAAGATCTGCCTGCTGCCGGACGTTACGGATCTGCCGAACGACGGCGAAAGCGTTTCGCAGATCGAAGTGCTGCTGGCGGATGAAAACGGCGCTCCCGCCGCCACATGTGACAAAGAGATCTTTTATCAGCTTTGGGGCGACGGCGAGATCCTCGGCGTCGAAAACGGCAAAAAGGACGATCTTACGCCCTATTCGGCGCGGTTCAGAAGCACTTTCAGGGGCCGCGCGCTGGTCTATGTGCGCGCCGGTACCGTTCCGGGCCCGCTGAAGCTGTTCGCCTATACAAAATGCGGGCTTTCTGCGGAAGTTCATCTGCGGGAGGACGAAAATGAAGCCTGAGATCAGAATGCTGGCGATGGATGTGACCCCGCTGCGCGATCCGTCGCTGTTTCAGAGCTGCTATGAAACGCAGCCGCGCTGGCGACGGGAGAAGATCGACTTAATCCGGCGGCTGCCCGATAAAGCCTTGTCCCTCGGGGCGGGGCTTCTGCTCCAAAAAGCTCTGCCCGGCGCGGACCTTGCGCAGATTTGTTTCGGCGAGAACGGCAAGCCGTATCTGCCCGGGAGCCAAACGCAGTTCAACCTCTCGCACGCGGGAGATTGGGCGCTCTGCGCCGTGGGGAACGCGCCGCTCGGCTGCGATATCGAGCAGATGAGAAGCTTTAAGATGAGCGTGGCGCGCCGCTTCTTCTGCGCCGAAGAGACCCGCATGCTGGAAGAAGCCGAAGGGCAAGCGCAAACAGATCTGTTCTTTCGCCTGTGGACGCTCAAAGAGAGCTATCTCAAAGCCGTGGGCAAGGGCCTTTCAAAACCGCTGAATTCGTTTTGCGTTACGTTTGAAAACGGCGGTCCGGCGCTGTCGGGGTTTGAAAACGAGTGGCTGCTGCGCGAATACCCGGTTGCCGGGGGGTACCGCTGCGCCCTGTGCGCAGCCGCTGGGTCCGCGCCCCCCGAAGCCGTTGAGACCGTTAAGATATAAGGAGAGAGCTTATGGAATTTCCGAACGTGTTTATCTGTGCGGGCACAGATTATTCCACCTTTACGCATTTCGTTCCCGCGCCGTATCTGCGCAGGGCGTTCACGCTGAAAAACAGTCCCCGTTCCTGCCGTCTTCTGGTTTCCGGCCTCGGCTTTTACCGCGTCTGGATCAACGGGACCGAGATCACCAAGGGCCTGCTCGCGCCCTATATCAGCAACCCCGACCATCTGGTGTATTTCGACCGGTACGAGCTCGCGCCTTACCTTGCCGAGGGTGAAAACGTGCTGGGTTTCCAGCTCGGCAACGGCATGCAGAACGCCCCCGGCGGCACGGTGTGGGATTTTCAGAAGGCCGCGTGGCGAAGCGCGCCGAAGCTGAGCTTTGCCGTGGATATCGGCGCGGTACGCATACTGGAAGCGGATGAAACGGTGAAAACCGCCCCTTCTCCGGTACTGTTCGACGACCTGCGCTGCGGCGTGCGTTACGACGCCCGCAAAGAGATCCCGGGCTGGAACGAACCCGGCTTTGACGACGGCGGCTGGGCCAACGCCCTGATCGCCGAAGCGCCGAAGGGGGAGAAGCGGATCTGCGGAGCCGAGCCGATCCTTCCCACCGGCAGGGTGCTGCGCCCCGTATCGGTGAAACCGGCGGGCATCCGCGGCGGCTACGATCCGCATAAGCTCGTAAAGGATATCCCGGCGGATAAAGAGATGTCCCGCACCGGGCTGCTCTTCGATTTCGGCGAGAACAACGCCGGTATCGTCCGCCTGAAAATAAACGGTTTTCCGGGGCAGAAGATCGAGCTGCAGTTCGCCGAATTCGAGACCGACGGCGATATCGACTATACCTTCATCAATTTCTATCCGGACGGCTTTTCTCAGCGCGATGTGTATATCTGCGCCGGGGGAGAGGCCGTGTTCGAGCCGCCTTTTACCTACCACGGCTTCCGTTACTGCCTTGTTTCGGGCCTCACGCCGGAGCAGGTAAAGGACGACGTGCTTGAATATATCGTGTGTTCTTCCGCCATTCCCGCCTGCGGGTACTTCAGATGCTCCGACGAAACCGCCAATACGCTTTACGAAATGGCGGAGCGCTCCGACCGGGCGAATTTCTGGTATTTCCCCACCGATTGTCCGCACCGTGAAAAAAACGGCTGGACCGGCGACGCCGCCCTTTCGGCGCAGCATATGCTGATGACGATGGCGTGCGAAAAGAGCTACGTTGAGTGGATGCGGAATATCCGCGCCGCGCAGAAGCCGGACGGCAGCATCCCCGGCATCGTTCCCACGTTCGATTGGGGCTATACCGGCTGCGGCCCCTCGTGGGACGCCGTGATCACCGAGATCCCGTATTGGACGCACTACTATACGGGGAACACGCAGATCCTCGAAGAAAACGCCGACGCCATCGATCAATACCTGCGGTTCGCTTCCGGTAAACGCAACGCGGACGGGCTTGTGGATTACGGCCTCGGCGACTGGTGCCCGGTGGGCGGCGTAAAAAAGGTGTGTACCGAATTTACAAACAGCGTTTCTCTGATGCATATGGCCCTCAATGCGTCCGAAATATTCTTAGATCTGCAGCAGCCTTCGCGGCAGGAAGCGGCCGAGTCGCTTTATATCGATCTCACGAACGCGCTGTGTAAAAAATACATTGATCAAAAGACCTGCGTCGCCGAAAGTGGCAGCCAGACCGCGCAGTCCATGGCGCTGTACTACGGCTTATTCCGTGAGAGCGAACTCGACAAAGCGAGGCAGCATCTCGTGAACAGCATCCATGAAAACGGCGATTTTCTGGACGTCGGCATTCTCGGCGCGCGCTGCCTGTTCCGCGTGCTGACGCAGGCGGGCGAAGCGGAGCTGGCGTATAAGATGATCACCCGGCCGGAATACCCCTCTTACGGGCATTTTATCGAGGCGGGGCTCACCGCGCTGCCCGAGTGCTTCGAGCTGCGCACCGTTCCTGCGGAGGGCGGCAGCGCGTGCCACCATATGTTCGGCGATATCAAGGGCTGGTTTATCAGCGACGTGGCGGGGCTTGAATGGTGGGGCCCCCGGCAGAACATTCTGATCGTGCGTCCGAACTTTATTTCAAAGCTGACTTTTGCCGAGGCGGGATGCACCGCGCCCAGCGGCGAAGAGCTCCGCGTGCGGTGGGAACGGCAGGGGGAGGACGTTCTGCTTACGGTTTCAGCTCCCCGCAATGTGCATTCCGGCGTCGTGCTCCCGAAAGGCTGGGAGCTCGCCGAACCGAAGCCGAAAGAAAGCTCCTATACGGTAAGGGTAATAAGAAAATAAAAAAACGAAACCGATGGAAAGCGCAAGGCTTGCCCATCGGTTTTTTGAAGCAGGAGATACGGAGAAATTGGAATTTGTCGCGCGGTTCGGGATACCATCCCGTAGGGGGCGG
>JAFRSZ010000132.1 GCA_017439205.1 Clostridia bacterium | reverse complement strand
TACCGGTATCGCGGTCCAGATACCACTCGCCGGGGGTGTCCAGTTCTTCGATGACGTTGAAAATATAATAGGTGGTCCCGGGGACCGCACCGTAAGTGCTCACGTAGGCGGGCTCCAGCGTGCGCGCACCGTAATCAAAGCTTTTCAGGGGCGAGGTGCTGTCCGCCCAGTTGTACATCAGGGCCGTCCAGAGCCAGACGGTATCGAGAGATGCGTAACCGTTGATGCGGTCGGCGGTCTTTTTATCGATCGTAAATATCGTTGTTTCCGGATTGCGCAGCGTGGCCCAGTCCGCGCGCTGTGAATGGTTGCTTTTGGAATTCTCCAGCCCTTCGCCCTCTCTTACGATGCCCTGTACCGTCAGAAAACCGCTGTCCGGGTAGCGGGCGACAGTCTGCGGTACGCCGTTATAGTACAGAACGCATGGCACGGGTCCTACGGTATCGCCGTCGTAATGCGAGGCGGTGCTGTAGCCGCCCACGGAATAGAGCTTTCCCCAATCCGCCGCGGTAAGGCTGAGCTTCGTAAGATCGGCGCATACCACGTTCTTCGCAGCGTCATCCGTGAGCCGTGAAAGAACGGCTTCGTCCGTAACACCGGAAAAATCGGAAGGCGATATCGTTTTGCCGCCGTTCAGGATCACCTCGCCGTCGCCGTAGGCGCAATAGGTCACGGGGCAGCTTTCCGTGCCGCCGTCTTCGGATGTGAACGACAGAGACCTCAGAGAATAATCCCCCGCCGTGAGCGCCACGGTGACCCCGGTTTTGTCGGTTTTATCCATGGCACGCACCAAATCGCGCGCCCGTTCAAGGGTTGCCAGTGGATGAGCGAAGCTGCCGTCGTTTTCGTCGCTGCCGTTCGGGGCGATATACAGATCCGCATCCTGAACAATCGAAGCCTCCGGCTCAGTATATACGCCGAAGCCGACCGGGTCGGCCTGCGTGAACGCGCCGCGCCCGTACAGGAACGAACCGAAATACCCGAACAGCGGGTAAAATCCCCCGATCAGCACGCAGACGCAGAGGACCACGCCGATAAGCGGTTTCCATAACCATTTTTCATGCGTCTCCTCCTTCAGCCGCGCCGTCCACAACAGAGAATAGCCGAAAAAGGCGATTGACGTGCCGACTGTGGCATATCTTGCGCCGCCTTCGTGAAAGATAAGCACGTTGATCACAAACGAGATCGCGAACACGCCGCCCACAGCGACCAAACCGCCGAGCAGGGCGGAGAGCAGAATTTTCTTTTTCGTTTTCTCTTTTGCGGCAGCCAGCAGCGCGAACGCCGCCGCCCCTTCCAGCGTGATCGCCGCCATGGCTACGGCGTAGAGAGGGATATTCCACTTCAGATAATTGACGGAATAGAAATACGCAGTGACCGCAGCGAGCAGGAGCAGGCCAAGACCGCAGATCCAGATTTTATTCTGTTTTTTCATAATCGTTTCTCCCGGGTCCTCAATATTTACATCATACCGTTTGTTCTGCCGATATGATATCACTCAAAAAACGCAGCGAGGAATTCGTCGACAGTGCCGTCGTATTCGGCTTCCGCCAGATAATAAAACCCAAGCTGATTGCCCGCGTTGTAGGTGATCAGCGTTTTTCCGTCCAGATCGCACATGTCTATATCGGAATTGCTGCTGATAAAGCCTGTACGGAGTTCTTCGATCTTTTGGGGAGGCATATCGCAGACGTACGGAGAGATCAGGCGATCATCATCGCCCGGCATCAGGATCGGATTGTAATCGCCGATATGCCACGTTTCAAAGTCGCGGGTGCGGTAAATGTAGTTGGTGTAGCGACGTCCGGGCAGCTCAGTAACGGAGATCAGATAGTACCATCCTCTGCTGTACCGCAGCCATGGACCGCCCATATAGCGCTCTTTGGAAAAGCCTTTCCCGTAATCCATAAAAGTCCAGTGCACCATATCGGGCGAGGTGGCGAAGAAACAGGTGAACAGAAACGGGCCGACGTGCTCCGGGGGATACCCCGCCTCCATGCAGAGCACGTATCCGTCGGGCCCCTTCGTCAGCGATGAATTGAAATAGTTCCAGCCGGGGTTTGAGAGAAGAACTCTTTTTGACCAATTTATCAAATCGCTGCTTTCATAGATCATGAACGTATCGCCGCAGAACGCAGGCTTTTCCGATTTTACCCCGATCACGAAAACCGTACCGTTCTCCTGATAAAGCGAGTGGTAGTAGCAGTCTTCCGCAAGCCGGGAAACGATATTGCCCGTCTCACGTTCTCGGATAACTGCTGCGATCTGCGCGCCGCGGTCCAGCCCGCGGGTCGGATCGCTCAGCTCCAGCCGGTACGAACGGCCCCGGAACACAAAAGGCGTGCTCTCGCCGTTGGGACTGACCGCACCGAGCTTTTTTATTTTCGGAAAGCCCTTTGTCATTCTTGACGAAGAGTTGTAATTCGTTTCAGTTGTCATATCGGTATTACCTCAAACGATCGTAATCAGCAAGCTAAAGCGGAACGTTCAACCCAGATAATCAAGAAGCTGTCTTTCAAGCTCAGGTCCCCACCAGTCGCGGTAGCCCGCTTTCGTGGGGTGAATGGGATCGCTCATATATATTGATCTCTGTTCATCGGAGATTTGGTTAAAACTGTCGCTGCTCCAGAGGTCGAGTATGCCGATACCGTATTTATCCCTGAGCTCATAAAGGCGTTTTACCATGGCGTCGTACCGGGCGCTGTCGTATCGGCTTCCGGTAAAGAAAACCACCGGGCAGTTCCACGTATCCTTCGCGTAATTGATAATAAACTCGATTGCGCCGGTTACGGTGGAGGTATCGTATTCACCGCCGCTGCCGATCTCACCGAGCGGGATCTCTTTTGTTGCGTCGTTGGTTGAAAGCTGGCAGATGAACAGATCGTAATGTGCGTTTCTGTCGAGCTTTTTCAGTCTGCTGACGTACGACAGGTTTCCGGTATCCGCAAGCGTGGTCCCGCACACGGCTTCTTTGGTAAACGTGCAGCCGAACCTTGCGCCGAAATACTCAGGAACAGACCATTCCTGCGAGGCGTATCCATATACGACGGACGAACCGAGAACGCAGATATTTTTCCCTTTCAGCGGCGTATCGATCTGTTCAATTGCTTCAAAGCTGTAATCCATACCGTTTCCCTCATGTGATGTTGTAACGAGATTCCTGACCCTGTGCAGCGGGCCATATCCCATAAATGTGCCCAAGCATACAAGCGCCGAGACCGTTATCACTCCCACCGCGCATACGCATATGAGTATGATTTTTTTCATCTTTTTCGTTTTCATCTGCTTTCACTTCCTGCCTCGGTCGACGATGCCGTTTACCGCAGCACAAACTGATTCCGCCGGTCGTTATACCGGTACCCGATTGCGGCGAGCTTTGCTTCGAGTTCGGCGCGGTTTTCGTTCAGATCGTCGCACAGAGCGTCAAGCGATGAATAATAATCCCGCAGCTTCGTGTTCAGTACGCTCATCAGCAGAAGCGGGTCGTTGGGTAAACTCATATTATTCTTCCTCCGTTTCAACCGCAGTCTGCGCGCCGGAATACAGGAGGATCCATTCGCGCAGCGTTTTGCAGCGCGGGATCTTTGCGATCAAAGCGCCGTTTCCCTGCCAGTTGTTATCCGTGACCTGAAGGTTTTCGCAGGATGCGCCGAAATAAAGGGAGTTGCCGCAGCGATCCGTTTTTACGGTGTTGCCCGCAAAGCGGAACCCGTTCACGTTGGAAGCGTTCACAACGCTGCCCGGGAACGCCGTAAAGGTGTTACCAACGATCTCAATGTTTTCAAACGCATAACCGTCCGCCGGGCTGCCGTTCAGATCGGTCGAAAGCGTGATGACCTCGCTGTTTTCGCCCACGACGCAGTTTTCAAAGGTGTTGCCTCGTATTTCAAGGGTGTTGACGCCCGTGCCTTCCTGCCACAGATCGGGAATGATATCCACAACCACCTTGATCGCCTGCATCTGCGTCTTGAAAAAGTGATTGTTCTCACACAGCCCGCACGAAGACTGCAGCAGGAATCCGCGGGCGCGGTTTTCATGGATGAAATTGTTCCGCAGCACATAGCCGCTGCTGTCCGCCGCCGTGTTGATCGCAATATATCC
>JAFRSZ010000131.1 GCA_017439205.1 Clostridia bacterium | reverse complement strand
GCAGGTAAACCCGGGGGCGGAAAAATCCCCCAGATGGCCGTATTTTGTGACCACGAGCCCGGCGCGGATGCGCGCGCCGAAAAATGACGCCGCGGCCCTCGCCATCGGCACGGCGGCTTTGCCCACGGCAAACACCGTGGGACGGCCTTTGATATCGAGCGCCCGCAGCTGCCGCAGCGTGTTCTCATACGGCAGGGCGCCGCCTATCGCGGCGCGGGCGATAAAGAGCGCGTCTTCCTTTAAGCTCATAGGTCGATCTCACAGTGCAGGTTATCGGGCGCGGCGGGATATACGAGCTCCTGCGCGATCCCCTCGATCTGCCGCAGCGTGCGGAAGAGCTTTTCCTTCTTCGCCTTTTTGACCGGCAGCTTTTTGACGACGCGGCGCGGC
The DNA here is from genome assembly GCA_017439205.1 of Clostridia bacterium. Classification (GTDB taxonomy): domain Bacteria; phylum Bacillota; class Clostridia; order Oscillospirales; family Acutalibacteraceae; genus RUG806. The sequence goes on along the minus strand of JAFRSZ010000131.1, from coordinate 4,986 downwards.
AGGGTGCTCACGTCTTTTACGATGGTTTTCACCGTGTCGGGCATGTCTTTGGCGAGATAGGAGCCGTCGAGCGTACACAGAAAGATCTGAATGATATAGGGCAGCAGCCGATCCTTTTTGTGCGCCTTCAGCGCGGCGCGGTCGATCCCTTTACCGAACGTAAAGAAATTGATCAGCCGCCCCGCCCTGCCCACGGTGACGACGAGCGCCTTGTGGGCGAGACGACGGATCAGGAAATAGAACTTATCGAACGCCTTGCCCCGGATGCCCTGCGCCGCGAGGCGGTCTATGAAATCCTGCTTATCGTTTGCGGCGGCGTTCAGCACGTTATACAGCACGGCGGCGGAATGCTCTTTGAAAAACTCCGCGCCGTATTCTTTGCCGTTGTACGTAAAGCCCTCCAGAAATTCCACGCTCAGGGTCGCCTTGCCGTTTTCGACCTCTAAAAAATCGATCGGCGCGGGATAGCCGCACAGCGAGCCGATATTCACCTGCGTGATCTTATTGCCCGCGGGCGATACGAATTCGGACGTGCGCTGGAAGTGCGAATGCCCCACGAACATCAGCCTGAGGCCCGCGTCGGCAAGGCGCGCCGCCATATCGAACTGGTCGGCGATGCTCTGCCCTTTGTTGATGAGCGGCGATACGTTCGGCAGCAGCAGGTGGTGCTCCATGGCGATGATATCGTTTCCCGCCGCCTTTGCCGCGCGGATCTGCTCTTCGGCCCAACGTATATGCGCTTCGGCATAGCCGGAAGCGCCGCCGGCGCCGTCCGCGTCGTCGTTGACCGCGAGCAGACGCAGGCTGTCGCTCACCTGAAACACGCGTGAATGGAAGCCGTGGCCGTTCACGTACTCGGCGATGCATTTCTCTTTGCCGAAGCCGGCGTAATACGCGTCCAGCGCGGGGGCGTCGAGCGCCTCCACGTCATTATATACCCTGTCGCCCTCGAACCGGCGGGGATTGCCGTCGGTGCACCAGTCGTGCGTGGAGGTGATCAGATACAGGGGCTTCGTTTTTTCAAAGTCCAGGAATTTTTCACGGATCTCTTCGTGGCTCACGCGCTCGCCGTCGTTGGTCACGTCGCCCGCGATCAAAAGCGCGTCGATATCGCTCTGCTTCAGGCGGGCGAAAACGGCGTCCACCACCGCGCCGGATTCGGCGAGGCATTTCTGGTCGCCGCCGCTGCGCAGCTCGTACGCGCGGCCTTCAACGCCCAGCTTCGGGGAATAATAATGGATATCCGCGATCAGCGCGAGTTTCGTTCTGCTCATGGGCTTCGCCTCCGTATTTTAACCGGGTATGAATAGATTGTAGCTTATTCTTGAATAAAAGTCAATGTGAACGCGGAAAAAAGAGGCTGCCTCCCGTGAGACAGCCCCATCCGTAAATCTTTTACAGGTTTTCTTTCTTCTTCATCAGGGTGAGTATCACCATCGCGGCCGCGATCACCGCTACGAGCACGAACACCAGCGTAAGGCCCACCGAAGAACCGCTGCCCACCGAGGAGACCTGCGTGCCGTCGTTCACGACGTTATAGGTCACTTCCTGATTCTGGTTGGCGGTGGTATTGTAATAATAGCTCTCGGGCGGCGTATAGGTCTGCGTGTACTGGCTCACGGATACCGAAGGCGCCGTGGTAACGGTACCGCCGCTCGTTGTGGAGGGCACGGTGGGCGTCTGCGCCGTGGTGGAGGGGATCGAAGGCATTACGGAGGTGGTGGATTCCTCCTGCCGGTTGGTTGTGGGCTCTTCCGCCGGAACGGTGGTCTTCGCGTCTTCCATTGCCTGCAGAATCGCGCGCTTTTCTTCGTAAGGATCCTTGCCCGCGATCTGCGCGGCCGTTTTTCCGCTGGAGCTCTTTACGCCGACGTATTCAAGCGGGATCAGATCCGCCAGCGCGATCGAGCCGAGATCGGTAAGGTGCGCGCCATCCGGCGTGAAGGACGGGCAGAGCTGACGCGGGTCGGAGGGGTCCGCCAGCGGCGAGCAGTCGATATAGCCGTCCGCCTCTTTATTGGTGAGCACCCAATTCGTGAGGGCGTCGCACATATCCTGTTCTTCCTGCGTCCAGGTGATATCCACGCCGGACCCGAGGAAGTTGCGCTCGTAGCCCATCCATGCGGATTTGGTAAAGAAATAGATCTTGATGTTGTTTCTGTGGCACTGCGCGATCAGCGTGCGGTAACCGGCGATGATATCGTTCGCCGAATGATGCGGCGTGGAATCGCCCATCGTTTTCGAGAACTGGTGCAGGATATCGTTGAGGCCGATCTTCACGAAGCAGTATTTCACGCCCTTGATCTCGAGCACGTCGCGATGGAAGCGGTCGATCAGCGCCTGCCCGTAGAGGTTGCCGATGATGCCGCTGCCGTCGGAAAGCAGCTTGTTGCCGATGATGGCTTCGTTCACAACCGAGATATTCTTAACGCCTGCGGAAACGATGCGCTTGGCATAGTAAAGATAGGTATCGTTTACAAGGGTGGAATCGCCGATGAATACGGCGGCGCAGGCTTTGTCGTCGCTGCTCAGCGTGTTGATGCGCTCAAGGAACGGGATGGTGTGGTAGGTGATGGCGCCGGAACCGATGTTGACCTCGCTGGCCCCGAACATGCTCGTGTTGTTCACCTGAGAAGCGTTTCTGAGGGAACTGCGCATGAAGGTGCGCCCGTTGGAAAGGCCCACGCTCGTCATGTATGTAAAATCGGAAAAATACGTGCTGATGCTGATGGTTTCAAGCGCCTGCGTGGGGAACTCGATGGTATCGGACACAACGCGCTCGCCCGCAGGGATCGTAACGGAGGCGGAACCGCCGTCAAACGTGATGGCCTTCTGGGTGCCGTCGATGATGGCCGCGCGCGTTCTCGTATCCGTTTTTGCCACGCTCATCTCATTGATGGTAACGTCGGCAGCGCCGTACTGGTTCGAGAATACGAACTGCAGAGCCGTACCGCCCGTGGTGACCGTAAGCTCGGTGCGCAGCGTGGACCCGCCCAGGATCACGTCCGAAAACGAGAGACCGGCAACGGACACCGAACCGTTTACAAGGCTGGTGCCCCAGCTGGCGACCCATTTGCCCGCGGCCTCCGCCGGAACGGCAAAGAGCCCCAGCCCCGTGCCGAGCGTAAGGATACAGCACATCAGCAGGGCAGTAATTTTATAAAATCGTTTCATTGGTTCCTTCCCCCCGTGAAAACGGAATTGATGTATAGGAGATTATAACACACCCGTAAAAGAAAAGCAATAATAATTATTAAAACGGCAAAATAAAATATGGGCTTCGGCCGCCGGAAAAAGCATTGGCAATTTAAACAAAATTTTGCCCGAAAATTCATCAAAATATTTTTCCGTTCTGTATAAACTGAAAGCAGAAACAACAACCTGTATACGGAAAATTGTTCAAAAACCGCCAATGTTGATAAATCCGCATTCAAAAAACCGCGGTTTTCCCATGTTTTTTGGGGGACTTATCAACACAATGAACAAAGTTTTCAACATAGCCCATATTTTGAACAAAAATCGAAGATTATACGATTCGTAATATTTACTTGCATGTGCAATCAACAAAATTTAAACAAAATTACCGATGCGATTTTAGTAAAAAAGGCTATTTTCATCTTTCGCGTATAAAAAATACCGTTTGGGTGAAAGATTGGAATTGATAAGAAACGGGAGGTACAAAAAGATGCTGAAGGGGGTAAACCGGCAGGTCGTGGAGATCGCGCAGCCGGAAAGCAGGTATTTTGAAAAGATCATTCTGTTTGTAAGGCCGGAATTCAGCGGCTGGCCGGAGGCTCGGCTGGCGGCGCAGGCCGTCCTCGATCTGCCCGGCGACGCCGCGCCGCCGAAAAACGCGAAAAAACGCATTATGATACGTGCGCGCGGCGTGATCCGCGCGGGGCTCTGCGCCGGAGCGGGGGCGGGCATTCTGGCGCTGGCAGAGCTTATTTTACGGTAAAACACTGAAAATACGGTAAAAAAACTGCCGAAAATTTTTGCGGCAATTTGAAACGAAACGACGCTTTTCGGCATAATAGCAAAAGTTTTACTGCTTCGTTTGTGCATTTTAAACAATATCTTATTGCGTTCGCCACAGGTTCTATGGAGGATCATTGTGTTTTTTCGCGCCCCGATTTGGTTATTATGCACAATTGGAAATATTATTTGTTGTGCAAATTGCTTGACAAACCGATTTTTTTGAGTATAATATGCATCGAAAACAGAAGAAAGGAGTGCATGCAGATGCGTTCGTACGACAGAGAGGTCTACGAGATGGAAAAGCGGCTGATGAAGGAAATCTCCGGGATGAAGTTTTCACTTAAGAAGCTCCGCAAGATCATCGAGCTCGATGCGCTTATCAGCTGCCAGACCAACTGAAACGCCCCGAAGCCCCGACCTCAGATTTTCCGCGGCAAAGGGACCCTGCGGCCCCCGCGCCGCTTTATATATAAAAAATCCGCGTATGATAGTACGCTTCTGATATAAAAGCATCGTTTTTATATATACCGCATTTTCTCATCTCCTCTTTATATTTTTGTTGCAGAAACCGCAAGGCGAAAAGCCCTGCGGTTTTTGCATTTGTTCCGGACCCGTTCACGACGCCCCTCGCCCGCAGGAAGGTTCCGTTTTTTGAAAGAGATCCGGATTATACTATACTATACTATTCTATTCTATTTAAATATAAATGCATTTTGGATTTTATATTTTTATAAGATAGAATTGAACTGAACTATACTATACTATACTATACTTATTTATACTATACTATACTTAATTCTTTATATTACATTATATACGCAAAAATGCAGCGGTTGGGATTCAAATTTCAGTTTATCGCGCTGTTCAATTAACAATTAACAAAGAACAATTAACAATTTCGGAAAACGCTGCGCGTTTTGATTATATCCGTAGGGGGCGGCGTCTCGACGCCCCGCAAATAAAACACGAAATGATCATCTGCAAACGATTGCATTGGGAATTCTCTTT
>JAFRSZ010000130.1 GCA_017439205.1 Clostridia bacterium | reverse complement strand
TTCCGGGTCCGTTTCGTCAACGATCCGTATAAAACAGGCGTCCGCGGGCGCGGCGTGAGTGAGGTCGTCCGAGAGGCCTGCGCCGTCGGGCAGCCGGCCACGGTCGGTCCCGCCCTCATACGCGGGAAGTTCGGTGTGCATTTTGGTTTCCCCCTTTTTGATCGCGGATTTTACGCACACTATTATACCGAAACCGGAATCGTGATGTCAAGACGGATATGAGAGAGCGCCGCGGCGCATTTTTTCAAAAAACCTTTCTTCCCGCCCTTGATTTTTTGATGAAAACATATTATAATTTTTTATACATCCATTCAAAAACACAATAACGATGATTTCAGAAGAGGGACAGACATGCTCGATAACAAGCTTTTATCGCTGGTCGCCGTGTACGAATGCGGCAGCTTTGTGGGGGCGGCGAAGCGCCTTTCCGTGACCCAGCCCGCCGTGAGCCAGCACATCAAGGCGCTCGAAACGGAGCTCGGCGTGGTCATCTTCGACCGCGTGGGCGGCAAGCTGATCGTTACGAAACAGGGCGAAAGGGTGATCCGCTGCGCGCAGAAGATGATCGGCCTTTCCAACGTGCTGAAGCAGGAGCTGTCGGACGGGCGCTATCTGCGGGATCGCCTTACCATCGGCGTGACGCACACGGCCGAGAGCAACCCGATCGCCGCGGCGCTGGCGAAATACTGCGCCGAAAACGAGGGGATCAGTATAAAATTAATTACGAATCCTATAAAAGATCTTTATAGGATGCTCAAGACCTACGAGCTGGATATGGCCGTGGTGGAGGGCAGAAAGCCCGATCCGTCGCTGAAGTTCATATTGCTCGACACCGATTATCTCGTGCTTGCCGTTCCCGCGGGGCATCCGCTGGCAAAGAAGAACCTTGTCACCCTTGCCGAATTGAAGCGCGAACGGCTGATACTGCGGCTGCCGAATTCCGGCACGCGCAGCCTGTTCAAGGCGCATCTCGAGAGCAACAACATGAACGTGAGCGATTTCAACGTGATACTGGAGCTCGATAACGTGGCAACCATCAAGGACCTGATCCGCCGGGATTTCGGCGTGTCCATCCTGCCGAAGAGCGTGTGCCTCGACGAGATCAAAAGGGGCAAGATCGCTGTGCTGCCGGTGGAGAACCTGAGCATGGTGCGCGAAATGAACCTTGCCTGCCGCAGCGATTTCACCGAAACGGACATTCTTCACGACATTGTGAACGCCTACAACGAAACGGTGCGGCTCTATAAATAAACGCGGCCGCCCCCGGGGGAAAGGAGGCGACGGAAAATGGCTGAAGACAAGCCGAAAACGGCAGTTTCGCAGGAGGAACAGCTGAACGGGAACGTGTTCCGCAGCTACAACTACGTGGGCACAAAAGAGACCGTGGCGTATCTGTTCAACGACTGGTCGAATTCGTTCAATATCAACGGGTATAAAAACAGGTTCGTATGGGACGTGCTGAAGATCGACTTCGGCATTTCCGCCATCGTGGGCCTCTTTACCGGCGCGTGGGACGTGATCAACGATATCTTCATCTCCGGCGTCGTGGACAACACCCGGACGCGGCTGGGCAAGTTCCGCCCGTATCTGGTGTTTATGCAGATCCCGCTCAGCCTGATCGGCGTGCTGTACTGGCTTCTGCCCTACATGTTCCCTGACACCGCGGGCACGTATATCCCCAAGCTGATCTGCTATTTCCTGTTCGGCGTGATCACGGAAACGGCGGGCACGTTCACCGAGGTGGCGCGCTCCGGTTACATGAGCACCGTTACGCCGAATCCCAACGAGCGCGTGCGTCTCATCACGCTGGCGGAGCTGCTCACCGGCTATATGGGCGAGGATATGCCGAGCTTCATTCTCGGCATCCTTTACGATTTCATTTCCACCGGGCGGTGGAAGGCGCGGCTGCGCTCCCTGTTCCTGTTCATGGGCGCGGGATGCACGGCGGTATCGTGCTTTTTTACGCTCTGGTTTTTCCTTGTGTCGAAAGAGCGCGTGCCGCAGACGATCGAGCGACCCGATATCAAGCAGGGGTTCCTTGCGATCGTAAGGAACTACCCCGTGCTGCTGATGGCGCTCTCGGCTTTCTTCGACAATTTCGCCATCGGTATGTCCGAGCGCGATTACTGGATCGACGTGCACGGCGGCGATACGATGATCAACTCCGCGCTGGCGCTGGCGGGGCTTGTGTCGGGGCCCGTCGGCAGCATCTCCTACGCGTTCGTGGCGCCGCTGAGAAAGCGCTTTTCGTCCAAATTTCTGTGGGTGGGCGCCGACGTGTACGGCGACGCGCTCTGCCTGATGTTCTTCCTCGTGGGCGTCGTCAACAACAATTACAGAAAGCTCAGGCCCATGCTGATCGTTTACGGCTTCCGCGAGGTGTTCGCCAAAATGCTGTTCGGCGTGAACAAGGTGATCAACGCCGATCTGTGGAACGAAGCCATGGATTACTGCGAGTGGAAGAGCGGCTACCGCATGGAGGCCACCACCGGCGTCGCGAAAAATCTGGTGCTGAAGCTCCAGGGCGTGGTGAAGAACTCCGTTTTCAATCTCGTGATGAAGAAGATCGGCTACGTGCAGGGCCTGAAAATCGGCACGCAGACCGAAAAAACGAAGCGCTGGGAGTTCATTCTGTGCGTCATCATGCCCACGATCACCGGCGCGCTCGGGATCGTTCCCAAGCTCTTCTGGCCGATCACAAAGAAAAAGCGCGCGCAGATGTACTACGAGCTCTCCGAGCGCAGGAACCGGATGGTCGCCGATTACGTTGCGGGCGTAAAAGGAGATTCCGGCGGAAATCCGCCGACGTAACGCCCCGCGCCTCCCGAAAAAGCATTTTCTTTTCCCTCCCCACCCGGGGAGGTTTTTTTCATATTTTTGAGCCTTTGCGCATATATCTGTACGGACAAGAAGGTTCGGAACAACGGCAAATTGGAATTTAGCGCACGGTTATTCGATGCCGGAACACACCGTCGTACCGATTTACACATCGGATCTGAAGATGTTTTCGGTTTATTCGTAGGGGCGGGCATGACCGCCCGTAACCCCATAGTTCCGCAATGCCCCATAAAAACGGAAAACTGACCTGTGCGCTTACATACGGCAAATCCTTAACATATGGTTTTTACGGGCGGTCATGTGTATATTGTAATAACATGGTATACAAGTGTGCAAGGACATAGTATACACTTTTATGATAGAATAAAGGCAACCGAAAAAGAAAGAGGTGTGCCTATGTCATGGGAGTGTAAGACAGTGAAAGAAAGACGAGAAGAATTCGTAAGAGAAGCGCGGAGCCGGAAGAATTTCAGCGAGGTGTGCCGGGAGTACGGGATAACGCGGAAGACAGGATACAAGTGGCTAGAACGAGCTGAGCAGGGAAAAACCATGTCAGATCAAAGCCGCGCGCCGCATGTGATCGCGAACAGAACACCAAAAGAAACAGAAGACCTGATTCTTGGTTTAAGAGCAGAAAATCCGGGCTGGGGAGCCAGAACGATCCACCAAGTGCTGACGAACGAAGGGCATGAAGACCTGCCGTGCGTCAAAACAGTCAACAACATACTGAGCCGAAACGGCTGCATCGAGCCGGAGGAGTCCGCAAAAAGGGAGCGTATCAAGCGTTTTTCAATGGAGCACAGCAACGATATGTGGCAAACGGACTTTAAGGGTGAGTTCAAGATGCAGAACGGCAGGTACTGTTATCCGCTTGATATTCTGGACGACTGCACGCGATTTGCGATTAAGATCAAACCGGCAGAAACGACGGCAAATGTTGTAATATCGGCGTTTGAAGAGGCGTTCAGAGAGTTCGGGCTGCCGAAAATGATCCTGTCAGACAACGGTTCGCAGTTTTCCGGTTTCAAGCACGGGTACACCCATTTTGAAAAGTGGTTGATGGATCTTGACGTCCTTCCCATACATTGCCGCATCAAGCACCCGCAAACCCAGGGAAAGATCGAGCGGTTTCATCGTTCGATGAAGTCCGAGTTATTAAAGCATCGCACAATTGCCGATATTCCCGATGCCGACGCGGCATTTCAGGAATGGCGTTACAAGTATAATTTTGTCAGGCCGCACGAGGCATTGGGTATGCTGCGCCCCGCCGATGTTTATGTCCCGAGCAAGAGGCCGCTTCCGGATAAAATCCGAAAGTATGATTATACCGGAAGGTATCATGTGATCAAGGTGAATAGCTGGGGTTATGTCCGGTTCGCAGGCTTTCAAGTCTACCTCAGTGAAACAATGATTGATGAATTCGTCGAATTCAGACCTTCGGGGGAAGACGCCGTCTTCGCCCTCTGCTATCGCAATTTCAAAATCGCCGAGTATGACGCTTCAACCGGGGAACGACTTAACCGCACCATTTCAAGGTTGTAATTGTTGTATACCATGTCCTTACCACGTTGTATACCATCTTACTCTTGACATCATGCCCGCCCCTACAATCAAATTGAAAGTTTTTCCGCTTTCAGAAATGTTTGTTTTTTTTCTGTCATTCCTTTATTAAACATCTCGACAAACTGAAATTTGAACCAAAGGAGGTCCACGATGCGGGAACAGAAGATGTCAAAACAAAAACGGGGGGATCCGTTTCTGAAGCTCACCGGGGCGCAGCTTATCTGCTGCGGGCTGATCCTCGGGCTCGTTTTCGGCGCGATGAAGCTGAACGCGCCGCTGTTTGAACGGCTCCGGGCGGAATTCAGCGAGCTGAACGCGGGGGATATCGACCCGGGCAGCTTCCGTTTCTTCGATTTCGGCAGCGCCGGTGAAAAACAGGACGGCGGCGACGCGGCCACCGGAGCGGATGAAACGGAAACCGCCGATGAGGACGCGTCCGCGGCGGATGAGGCTCCCGCCGAAGAAGAGAACGGCGCCTTCGCCGGGGGAGAGGACCTTGCAAACGACGAGGCTTTGCGGGCGATGCGTTTTTCGTTTTACGAATCGGACGCCGCCGTGGTGATGCCGGTGAACGGCCGCGTTTCATCGTCCTTCGGCGAGCGGGTGCACCCCATCTACGGCACGCAGGGCTTCCATTCCGGGCAGGATATCGCCGCCCCCGAGGGCACGCCGGTGTACGCCGCGATGGACGGCGAGGTGATCGCCGTGGGCGTTGGCGAGATGAGCGGCAATTACGTAAAGCTCTCGCACGCGGACGGCATGGAGACCCTGTACTGTCACCTGAGCGCTTCCAACGTGGAAGAGGGCGTTGCCGTGCGGCGAGGGGACGTGATCGGCTTCGTTGGGCAGACCGGCCTTGCCACCGGCCCGCATCTGCACTTCGAGGTGCACATCGACGGCGTCAAGCGCGATCCCGCATTCCTGCTGGAGGACGCCGCCGTTGTATCTTAAGCTGCCGGGGGTAAGGGTACACGTTTCTTTTCTGTTCACGGCGTTCCTTGCCCTGATCCTTCGCACCGGAGGCGGCAGGGACGTCGCCGTTGTTTTTGCCTCCGCCCTTGCGCACGAAACGGCGCACCTTGTCTGCCTGCTGGCGTGCGGCTGCCGGGACCTGACGCTCACGCTCCTGCCGGGCGGGGCGCGCATCGGCGGCGCGGGCTTCGGCGCGCTGCCCTACAAAAGGGCGATCCTCTGCGTTCTCGCCGGTCCCGCGGTGAACCTCGCGCTTGCGGGGGCGCTTTTTTTGTGCCGCGGCGTATGGGACGCGGCGCTCCCGCGGCGGGCTGCGGAGGTAAACCTCGCGCTGGGGCTCGGGAACCTTCTGCCCCTCTCGTTTCTGGACGGCGGCAGGGCCCTGCTGGCGGCGCTGGACGCAAAAAGAAACGCCCCGGTCTCCGCGGAGGCGGTCGGGGCGGCGGATATCGTCGTGCTTATACTGCTTTCGTGCGGCACGGCGGTTTTAACGGTACTGGGCGCGGATACGTCGTTTCTGATGCTGTTCACGGCGTACTGCGTGGCGAGCAGGCTGCTCAGAACGTAGATCTGCGGCAAATTGGGATTTGTCGGGCTATGCCCGACAGCGATATGAATTCCTTGCGGAATTCGCGATATATCCCTTCGGGATGCGAGATGCCTTCGGCGCGATATGTCCCTTCGGGACGAGACAAAGGACTTCATATCATATCGCACGTGAGCGTACGCGAGCGTATATCGCATTTGCGAAGCAAATATATCGCATCGCCGTAAGGCGATATATCGCAGCAAAACCGTATCCCCGACAAACTGTAATTTGAAGCGGTCTCCTCAAAAAAGATCTCCCCGCCGCACGGGGAGACCGTTCGTTATTCGTTTTCTTCCAGCAGCCTGAGACCTGCGGTGTCGGTTACCGGCAGCGAGAACGCCACGGCCTTCGCGCGGGTATCGGGCCCCGCCTCGCGCACGATGCTCTCCATGATGGCGGCCTTGCCGGAGGCGCGGGAAACGATGAATATCATATCCTTTTCGCCGGTGAGCGTGATGCCCAGAAACTGCTCCGCCGCGTGGGTGCCGGTGCCGCGGGCGCGTATGATCGTGCCGCCGCCCGCGCCGCCCTTTTTGGCGGCGTCCATTACCTTCTGGCTGAAGCCCTGCTCGCAGACCGTGATGATCAGTTCATATTCCGTATCCTTCAATTCGCTCTCGTCTCCTCTTGTATAGTCGGTGTTGCGGGTGAGCACCCGCAGCGCGGTTTTTCCCGCCACGGCGGCCAGGGGCACGGTGAACGCCACGCCCGCGCCGGGCACGTCGATCTGCAGCTCCCGCTGCAGGCTTTTTTTCACGGCCTTCCAAACGCTTTCGGTCATCACCGAGAAGCCCAGCACCTTTTCGGTGTCGTCCAGCCCCATCATGTTCAGCAGCTCGCTCGAGGCGGTGCCTCTGCCCAGCGCCACCATGTTGAAGGGGGTGACGTTCTTTTTGAATATGCCCGCCACAGCGGTAAAGCTGCTGCGCGGCGTGATGCATACTGTAAAACAAAGTCCGCTCATGCGCCGCCCTCCTTAAAGCTCAACGATCTCATATTCGCCGATATCGGTGTAGGTATCCGCTTCCGCGGCCTCGGCGGCGGGCTTGCCCCGCAGCTTGTATACGAGCCCAAGGATCTGAATGGTGATGATCGGCGTCATCGCCACCATGCTCACCACGCCGAACGCGTCGGTCACGATATCCCCGCCCAGCGCGATGCAGGCGCCTACCGCCAGCGGGAGCACGAACGTGGTGGTCATCGGGCCGCTGGCAACGCCGCCCGCGTCGAAGGCGATGGCGGTGAAGATCTTCGGCGTGAAGAACGATAACCCCAGCGCCAGCGCGTAGCCGGGCAGCACGAACCACAGCACCGAAACGCCGGTGAGCACCCTTACCATGGCAAGGGCGACGGAAACCGCCACGCCCGCCGAAAGGCTGAGCTGCAGCGACCTGCCGCCGATGCTGCCCTCGGTGAGCTCCTCCACCTGCGCGGTCAGCACGTATACCGAGGGCTCCGCGCGCACGATGAACCAGCCCGTCAGCGCCCCGATGGGGATCAGTATCCAGCGGTAGGTCAGCGCCCCCAGCGTCCTGCCGAGAAACGCGCCCACGGGCAGGAACCCCACGTTCACGCCCGTTAAAAAGATCACGAGGCCCACGTAGGTATATATCACGCCCACGCCGATCTTCAGAAGCGTCTGCTTTTCGAGCTTCAGGCTCACGAGCTGGAACACCGCGAAAAACACGGCGATCGGCAGCAGCGCCAGCGCCGTTTCGCCCATGTATTTCGGGGCGGCGCGCAGCAGAAGCTGCCCGAGATCCGCGCTGGTGCCGATGTCCGGCGTCATAAACGCGGTATAGTCCGCTCCCTTCGGCGCGTAGATAAGGCTCAGCACCAGCACCGCCAGAATGGGCCCGATGGAGCACGTTGCCACCAGACCGAACGAGTCGTTATACGCGTGCCGGTCGGTACGGATCGCTGAAACGCCGAGGCCGAACGCCATGATAAACGGCACGGTCATCGGCCCGGTGGTCACGCCGCCCGCGTCGAACGCCACGGCAAGAAAGCTCTTCGGTGCGAAAAACGCCAGCGCGAACACCGCCGCGTAGCAAACGAGCAGCAGGATGCGCAGCGGCACGCCGAACAGCATACGCAGCATGGCCGCCACCAGAAACAGCCCCACGCCCGCCGCCACGCTTAAGATCAGCGGCAGGTTCGGTATCGAGGGCACCTGCTGCGCCAGCACCTGCAGATCGGGCTCCGATACGGTGATCATCACGCCCAGCGCCAGCCCCAGCAGCAGCACCAGCCACAGCTTGCGGGTCTTGGTCACCTTTGCGCCGATACGCTCGCCCATGGGCGCCATGGCAAGCTCCGCCCCCAGCGTGAACAGCATCATGCCCGCGGTGAGCAGGCCGCCGCCGAACAGAAACGCCAGCAGCACGCCCCCGGGCATCGGGGCCACGGAAAAGGAGAGCGCGATCACAACGGCCATGATGGGTATCACGGCCTTGAGCGCTTCTCTGAGCTTTTGCGACAGTCTGCGTTGGTACAATGGGAAGCCTCCCGGGTGTTAATATATTTATTCTACCATAAAACAAGACCGTTGGCAAATACTTTTTGTCGGGATCTGCGGAAGCGACGGACAAATTTCTGTTTGTTGGGGAGACGGGTTTGCTGCGATATATCGCCTGACGGCGATGCGATATATTTGCTACGCAAATGCGATATACGCTCGCGTACGCTCACGTGCGATATGATATGAATTCCTTTTTCTCGTCCCGAAGGGACATATCGCGCTTTTTTGCATATCTCGCCTT
>JAFRSZ010000129.1 GCA_017439205.1 Clostridia bacterium | reverse complement strand
TCGGCGGGCGCGGTTTCTTCGCCGAGGTTGGAATTGTTGACGATCGCGGTGAATTTCAGCGGCGTGGCGGCCTCGATCTCGCGCAGCACCTCCATCGCGCTTTCGGCGTCCGGCGTCAGCGGCCGGAAGAAATTGACGACGAAGAACATCTCGTAATCGTTTTCTTCGGCAATGTACGGGGCGAACCGCCCCAGCGCCAGCGCGCCGCGCTCGTCGCCGCCGATATCCAGCACTGCGTAAACGTCGCGCCGCTGCACGAGGCCGTATACCTCGCTGGGCAGGCTGGGCAGATCCACACTGCTGTTGGCGAACTGCAGCGCCACCACGCGCACGCCCGCGGCAGAGAGCTCCTTTTCGCTGTCTTTACTGCGGAAATACGGGTTCACGACGTCGATATCCGCCAGCGCGACCGGCAGCCCCTGCGCCCGCAGGCGCAGAGCCCAGTTCACCGCCAGATTCGTTTTGCCGCTGCCGTAATGCCCGCAGAACAGCGCGACACGCTTCGCGGAATTCGGAATTCGGAATTCGGAATTCGGAATTATCATTCTCGCTCCCGCCCCGTATCATCGGGGAAAACCTTGTGTATTACATTTTGTTCTTAAAAATGCTTCTTTACGTTTAAATTGCGATATGTTGCTTCGCAACGCGATATATTTGCTTCGCAAATGCGATATACGGTCGCTGACGTTCCCGTGCGATATGATATGAATTCCTTTTCTCGTCCCGCAGGGACATATCGCGCTTTTTGCATATCGCATCCCGAAGGGATATATCGCGAATTCCGAACGGAATTCATATCGCGGTCGGGCAAAGCCCGACCCTTAATTGACCTTCAAACCAAGGGGGTAGGTCCAGCCCATGAAGTCCTCGACCGTGCCGGTCTGGATGCCGTAAAGGGTATCGTAGAGCTTCTGGCTGATCGGGCCCACCTTGCCGTCGGCGACCTGGTGCTCTTCGCCCTCGTAATTGAGCCAGCCGATGGGCGAAATGACCGCGGCGGTGCCGCTGGCGAAGATCTCCTGCAGGGTGCCGGCCTTTTCGGCGGCAAAGATCTCGTCGATACTGAGCTTGCGCTGGCTGATCTTCACGCCCCAGTATTTGAGAAGCTGGATCACGCTGTCGCGCGTGATGCCGGGCAGGATGGTCTCGCTGTCAAGCGGGGCGGTGATCACTTCGTCGGCGATGCGGAAGAAGGCGTTGGAGGTGCCGATCTCTTCCACGTATTTATGCTCCGCGGCGTCCAGCCACAGAACGTCCTTGCAGTCGTACTTCATGGCGTCCTGGCTGGCGCGCATGCCGCCGCCGTAGTTGCCGCCCACCTTGGCAAAGCCCGTGCCGCCCTTGGCCGCGCGGATATACTTGTTCTGCACGTAGATGCGGGTGGTGGTGATGCCGCCGTCGTTGGCCGCGTAATAGGAGCCGGTGGGGCTGAGGATGATCATAAAGCGGTAGTGCTTTGCGGGCAGCACGCTGAAGGAAACCTCGTCGCCGAAGATGAACGGACGGATATACAGCGCCGTGCCGGGGGCGGTGGGCACCCAGTCGATATCCTCTTTGATCACGGCCTTCACGCCGGCGATCAGCAGCTCCTCGGGCAGCTCCGGGATGCACATGCGTTCGTTGGTGCGGGCCATGCGCTTGGCGTTCATATCGGGTCGGAAGAGCTGGATCTCGCCCGACGGGGTGCGGTAGGCCTTCATGCCCTCAAACATCATCTGTGCGTAATGCAGCACGCAGGATGCGGGCTCGATGGCGATGGGCTCGTGCGGGACCACGCGGCCGTCATGCCAGCCGAGGCCCTCGTCCCAATCCATGCAGAACATGTGATCGGTAAAGAATTTCGCAAAGCCGAGCTTGGTCTCGTCCGCCGGACGGGGCTTGGGATGCGTGGTACGGGTTACGGGAAAGTTGTAGTCCATTTTTTGATCTCCTTTATAAATACGATAATATTATATTCGGAATTCCGAATTCATAATTGATACAGTTTCGGTCTGCGGTCGCGGAAAACGTTGATGGTTTCGCGGATGGTCTGCAGCCCGGAGGGGTCGCAGTCGGCGAACAGGATCTCCTCCCCCGCCCCGGCCTCGGCAAGCTGCTCGCCCAAGGGGTCGAACACAAGGGAATTGCCGCCGTAAACGGTTTCGCCGAACGTTCCGCAGGAATTGCACACGCAGGCGAAGCACTGGTTTTCGATGGCGCGGGCGCGCAGAAGGGCTTTCAGCTGCGGCACGCGGACCTTCGGCCACTGACTGACGACGAACAGAAAATCCAGCCCCTGCACGGCCATGGTGCGCGTGAGCTCCGGAAAACGGATATCATAACATATTATAACACCGCAGGCATATCCGTCAAGAGAAAATCTCGCAACGCATCCGCCCTTCTGAAAATATTCGTGCTCTCCCATCGGCGAAAACAGGTGGGTCTTATCGTAGACGTTTACAACGTTTCCCTGCCGGTCGAAGGTGACGGAGGTGTTATATACCCTGCCGTTTCTTACGTTTGCGACGCTGCCCGCCACGATATTCACGCCGAGCGCCTTCGCCAGCGCGCCGATCTCGGCCTTCACGCGGGTTTCGTTTTCATCGGCGCGTTCGGCCAGGTTCTCTTTCGGGAAAAAGCCGACGTTCCACGTTTCCGGCAGCAAAATCACGTCCGGACCCGCCTCGTTCGCTTTCTGTATCAGGTCTTTGGCGCGGGCAAAGTTTTCTTCCGGCTTCCCCGCCGCCATGTTCATCTGGATCAATGCAAGTTTCATGATATTCTCCTGTCTGTTTCATTCGAAATCCGAATGAATCACTCATCACTCGCCACTGGCCACTGGCCGCTCAAAGTTTGTTGCGTTGGATCTTCCCGCTGATGGTCTTAGGCAGGCTCTCCTTAAATTCCACCACGCGCGGGTATTTATACGGCGCGGTATGCGATTTTACGTAATTCTGGATCTCTTTTTTCAGCGCTTCGCTGGGCTCGGTGCCCTTGGTGAGCACCACGCTGGCCTTCACGATCTGGCCGCGCACCTCGTCCGGCACGGCGGAAACGCCGCATTCCAGCACGTAGGGCAGCTCCATGATCACGCTCTCGATCTCAAACGGCCCGATGCGGTAGCCGGAAGACTTGATGATGTCGTCCACGCGGCCGACGTACCAGAAGTAGCCGTCCTCATCGCGCCAGGCGGTATCGCCGGTGTGGTAAAGACCGTCGCGCTTGGTTTCGGCGGTCTTCTCGGGCTCGCGGTAGTATTCGCTGAACAGGCCCATCGGGGAACCGTTCTCGATATGCACAACGATCTCGCCGGTTTCGCCGTTGGGCACGGGTTTGCCGTTTGCATCCACCACGTCCACCTGATACTGGGGGCTGGCCTTGCCCATCGAGCCGAGCTTCACTCTGGTGCCGAACAGGTTGCCGATGGTGAGGGTGGTCTCCGTCTGGCCGAAGCCCTCCATGATCTCAAGGCCCGTGGCGGCGAGGAACTGCTTCGCAACCTCGGGGTTCAGCGCCTCGCCCGCGCTCGTCATATGCTTCACGGTGGAGAAATCGTAATTGCTCAGATCCTCCTTGATCATCATGCGCAGCATCGTGGGCGGCGCGCAGAAGGTGGTAACGCCGTACTTTTTGAACAGCGGCAGAATATCGGAGGCGTTGAAGCGGTCGAAATCGTAAACGAACACCGCGCCCTCGCACATCCACTGGCCGTAGAGCTTGCCCCACAGCGATTTGCCCCAACCGGTGTCGGAAATGGTAAAGTGCAGGCCGTCCGGCTCGCAGCAGTGCCAGTAGCGGGCGGTAACGAAATGCCCGAGCGAATAGGTGTGCTTGTGCGCCACCATTTTGGGGTTGCCGGTGGTGCCGGAGGAAAAGAACATCAGCGCCGTGTCGTCGCCGCCGGGCGTATCGTCCGTGCGCTCGAAGTGGCTTGAAAAGATCTTGTATTCCTCATCGAAATCGCGCCAGCCGGGCTTGTGGCCGCCCACCATGATCCTGGTCTGCACGGTGGGGCACTGCGCCATCGCGGCGTCGGCAAAATCGGAGGTGTCGTCGTCCGCCGTGCAGAGGATGGCGGAAACGCCGGCGCTCTGGAACCGGTAAACGAAATCGTGCTCCTTGAGCTGGTAGGTGGCGGGGATCGCCACGGCCCCGAGCTTGTGCAGCGCCACCATCGCGAACCAGAACTGATAATGGCGCTTGAGCACCAGCATCACCTTATCGCCCTTTTTGATGCCGAGGCTCTTGAAATAGTTGGCGGCGCGGTTAGATTCGTGCCGGATATCGCCGAACGTGAAGCGGCGCTCGGTCTTGTTTTTATCCAGATGGATCATCGCGAGCTTATCTGGCGTGTTCAGCGCGATGGCGTCCACCGTGTCGAAGCCGAAATTGTAGTTTTCGGTATTCGTGAACTCAATCTTCTCGAGCGCGCCGGCTGCGTTTTCGGTGCATTTTACATACTTTTCGATCAGCAGCCCCGCGTCGCCGCGCGCGGCGCCGGCGTTGTCGATGATGATCTCGCTGTGCTTGCTCTCGCCGGGCAGCACCACGGCAAGAAAGACGCAGTCCGCGCCGTCCACCGCGATCATGCCGTGCGGTGTGGCGGAATCGTAGTAGATGCTGTCGCCCTCGTGCAGCAGCTCCTTGTTGTCGCCCACCTGCACCAGCAGAGAGCCGGAGAGCACCAGATCGAATTCCTGCCCCTTGTGGCTCACGGTGTGGATCGGGGCGTTCTGCAGATCGGGGTTGTACTCGTATTTTACCCAATAGGGCTGGGCGATCTTATCGCGGAATTTGGGGGCGAGGTTCTGGATCAGGATGCCGTCCTCGCGGGCGGTATCGATGCCCTCGCTCTTGCGCGTGACGGTGTAGCTGGAAAGGCGCGCGGTGTGGCCCTCGAGCAGGTCGGTGATGCCGATGCCGAACGCCAGAGCGCACTTGTAGATGAACGTAAACGGCATATCGGTGCCGCCGCGCTCAAACTGCAGGTATTCCTGCGGGGTGACCTCGGTTTTCTGCGCCATCTCGGTTTCGGTGTAGCCCATGATCTCGCGCATCTCCTTGATACGGGAGGCGATCTCCGAGAGCTCGTGCATCGTGTTTTTTGCTGCTGCCATAGTTGTGCTCCTTTCGCGGGGCAAAAAATAAACGCCCCAAAGAAAATTTCTTTGAGACGAGTTTTTGTAAACCCGCGGTACCACTCAAATTGCGCCGTCCCCGGCGCCCCTCAGGCTCTGACAAGCCTTATGCTTTTACGCAGCAATACGGAAGAAACTACTTGACTGAGCGTTCGCCTCTTCAGCTCGGAAGGGATGGAAATACGGCTTTCTGCTGCCGGGCTCTCACCTGCCCCGGCTCTCTGGGAGCAAAACGGACGCCGTTTTCGTCTTCGTCATCGCTTTTAGTGTTCGGTTGTATCGTCATTTTAGCACCGGAAAAAGAGCTTGTCAAGAGTTTTTTTAAACAAAACCGATCGGGCGCTTTTGCGGAACGGGAAAAGTTCAAATTGGAATTTGCCGTCCTTGCAAATTCCGGCGGCTTATGCTATGATTATGATACAAAAACGGGGGGCGAAGAAAATGAAACGGATCGACGTTGAAAAACTGAGCGGTGCGGTGCGGGAACATACGCTTTCGGAGCTGCGCGAGAATAAGATCGGCGGCAAAGAGGTGATCGTGCATCAGAACGGCAAATGCGTTTATCACGAGACCTTCGGCACGGCCTGTGCGGGCGGGCAGGCGCAGGCAAAGCCCCTCATCTACCGCGCGGCGAGCATGACGAAGCCGATCACCGCCGCGGCCGTGGCGATCGCGGCGGACCGGGGGCTGCTTGATCTTGACGCCCCCGCGTGGGATTTTTACCCCCAGATGAAACGCCTGCAGGTGGCGACCGTGGAAGACGGCAGGATCGTCTCGCTGCGCCCGGCGGTGAACGTGATACGGGTACGGGACCTGCTCTCGCACACCACGGGGCTCGGCTGCTCTCCGGTGGTGGAGGCTGTGAAAGAGAACACCTCAAAAATGACGCTGCACGAAGCCATCGATTGGATGCTCGAAAAGCCGCTGGCGTTCGAGCCGCTCACGCAGCAATCGTACTCCTCGACCGCGGCGTTCGATATCGCCGCCGGGATCGTTGAAACGGTTTCGGGCCTGCCGTTTGACGCATTCTTAAAAAAATATCTGTTCGATCCGCTGCGCATGACGGATACAACCTTCGCCCCAAACGCGGAACAGCGGCAAAGAATGGCGCCGGTGCACATCCGCACGCCGGAGGGAACAGGCGAAACCGCCGTTATGCCGGAGGGCTGCGTGTTTGAAAACTATATCACCGCGCGGCTGATGGCAGGCGGCGGTATCGCGACGTCGGCTGCGGACTACATCCGCTTTGCCGATATGCTGTGCGCGGGCGGCGTTGGGGAAGACGGCTGCCGCGTGCTTTCGGAAAGCATGGTGCGCTGGATGGCCACGCCGAACATGCCCGAAGAGATCGATATGGGCTGCGAGCGCTGGGGCTTCGGTATGCGCATCGTTACCGCGCCCTGGTACCCGCACGGCCTCGGCGTGGGCTGCTTCGGCTGGAGCGGCTTCTACGGCACGCATTTCTGGGTGGACCCGGAAAACAAACTGGCCGTAGTGATGATGAAGAATTCATATTTCGACGGCGGCGCGGGCAACAGCTCCGCCGTACAGCTGGAACGCGACGTTTC
>JAFRSZ010000013.1 GCA_017439205.1 Clostridia bacterium | reverse complement strand
GCGGCGCGGCAAAAGACCGTGCTGGGCGAGGACGTCTATCCCCACGCCCGCACCTCCGTTCAAAAGATGGAAAAGGACGAAATAAACGGCATGCCGCCCGCGGCGGCGGCAAAGCTTATATATAAGCTCGCAAACAAAAAGGCCCCCGCGCCGCTGTATACGGTGGGGCTTTCGTATAAGGCGCTGGTGTTTTTGAACCGCCTGTTCCCGGCGTCGCTCGCGAATAAGATCGTGGGCGGGATGTATAAATAAGGGTTCTGAAGAGCGGAGAGGCAAATTGGAATTTGTCGCGCGGTTTGAACCACCTCACCGTAGGGGGCGGCGTCTCGGTCTCGCCTGCCGGTTCGGTCAAGCGCTTCTGCCTTGCGGCAGAGGCCTCCACCGGAGGCCCGCGCCGCCCCGCGAACCATAGAATTTAACATATGTTAATTACAAACGATATGTGTTGGTGTTTCGCTTTGTAATTAACAGTTTCAAATATTATACGCGGCGGGGCGTCGAGACGCCGCCCCCTACGGAAGAATCAAAACGCGCCTGCGTTTTCCGAAATCATTCATCATTCATCGTTCATCATTCATCAAACAGTGCGCTAAACTGAAATTTGAACCTGCGGTCGTCACACCTTGACATTTTATAAAAGATATGGTATTTTTGTATTAAATAAAAAAGAGGCGAGGAATTTTACCATGAAGAAAAAAATCGTTGCCGTTATACTTTCCGCGGCGCTGCTGCTCTCCTTCCCGCTCACCGTAGTCGCGGCGAGTTTCCGCGTGCCGGAGATCGGCGAAGTTGTCACCGCCGTGCAGGCTGACCTGCATGAACGGATGGACGGCATGACGACCCTTGCGAAGCTCAACGTGAGCCTTCTGCGTACCCTGACCGAACGGGCGCAGAACATCGAGATCACCGCGGACGACGTAAAGGCCGCGGCGGACGAGGTCTCAGACCTGATCGCAAGCGTATACGCGAAAATGGGCAGCTACGCCCAACGGCTGCTGAATAAGGTACAAACCAAGATCGAAAGCCTGAAACCGACCGAGCCCGACGAACCGAGCACTCCCTCACAGCCGGGCAATCCCACCGGACCGAGCAACCCCTCGCAGCCGGGCAATCCCACGGAACCGGAGAAACCCACCGAACCGGACAAGCCCGAAGAACCCGCTGAAACGATCACCTTTGCCGACCTGAGCAAAGAGCTGAGCAAATACATCTTTATTAAAGTGGACAATGCCGACGAGGTTGCGGAGCTCATCGCGCAGAGCTGCGACTTCAAATATACCACGGTTCAGGACGGCAACGGCACCGTATATATCCGCGTGAACATTGAAGAGAACCCCGAGATCTTCAACTACGCGGTATTCCGCAACCTCGTGGAAGACCTCTACGCCCAGCAGGGTGAAGAGATGCTGAAAAACGACGACGGCGAAGTGGATTACCTGATGAGCTACGAGCACATCGCAGGCGAGCTTGCGCTGCACGCCCTGCTTTACGCAGCCAGCAACGAAGTATTGCGCGTGACCGGCATCAGCAGCAGCCGTCTTCTGAACCTGTACAAATCCGCCGCGCAGGCAGACCTGAACGTTGACGAGGCGCGCATTCCGAGCGAGCTGATCTCGATCGTGGGCGTCATTCTGATGAACTTCATGAGCTATCACCTGCTCAACGCCTTCGGATTGATCTGACAAGAAAACATAAATAATATCCTCAAAAAAGGCGCACCGTGTGAAAACACAGTGCGCTTGCTTTATCCTGTTATATTTGTGAAATCAGTGATAACCCACCGCCACGGCGAAGAACATAACCGCCACGGCTACGATCCCCTCTAAGACGAAGAGCTTCCAGCTGAACTTGAGCCATTTGCCGTAGGATACGCCGATGAGACCGATGGCGATGATCATAATACCGCTGGTGGGATATAAGAGGTTCGTGAAGCCGTCCGCCATTGCGAAGGTGACCGCCACGGTGTTGGAGCTCAGGCCGATCAGGTGCGCCAGCGGGATCACCAGCGGCATGATCAGAAACGCCTTTGCCGTACCGGAACCGATAAAGATCTCCAGCAGCGCGATAAACACGAAAATCATCAGGATCGCCGCATAGGGGCTCACGCCGCCCAGAAGCGAATAGATATAATAGAGGATCGTGTGCATGATCTTGCCCGTATTCAGAATATATGCGATGGATATCACGATCACGATCAGCGGCAACGCCGGGGCGATGCTCCTGATGCCCTCCCAGAAGCCGGAGAGCAGCGCCTTGCCGCGCATTCCCGTAAAGATCGCCGCGATGATACCGCCCGCCACGAAAAACAGCGCGATCCCGCCCATACTGAGCGTGCCGCCCATGCCGAGGATGAAATCAAGTACGATGCACACAAAGGCGCAGCAAAGGCAGATCGCGAACGCCAGCGAGGCTTTTTTGCAGGCGACGTTGCCGAGGATACCCTCTACGTCCTCAACATGGTATTTCTCATGCAGCGCCTTGTCGCTCTCGTAAGCGAGGCTCTTTTCGGGGTATTTTTCGATGCGCTTGGCGTATACCATCAAAAAAAGCATCAGCACCGCGTATACCAGCGCGAACAGGATCAGGCGCAGCCACAGGCCCGAAAAGATCTCAACGTCGCCGGCGAGCTTCTGTACCGTCATCACGTTGAACGGGTTAAAGGTGGCGGCGGTAAAACCGAAGGCGACAGCCACGAGACTCATGCCGAGGCCCATCAGGGAATCCCAGCCCAGCGCCAGCGCCACCGCCACGGCAATGGGCACCAGCGTAACGCTCTCTTCCAGAATGCCCGCCGTGGACGCCAGGAACATGAAGAAGAACACAATTACCGCCAGCAGCAGGTATTTTTTGGCGCTGAAACGTTTTATGATCACCGCCACAAGGTATTTGAGCACCCCTGCGCGGTCCAGCAACAAGAATGTGCCGCCCATCAGCACAATGAACGCGATGATCAGAATGCCGGTCATACCCGTATCGCGGGTCTCGGGCTCCACGAATACCATCACCGGGGCGGCAATGATTTTCCACACCGGCATATCGTAGCCCTCCAGCGGCGCGTAGACGCTCTCGGTCGTGATCTCGGTCTTGCCGGTTTCAGGATCTGTAAACGTGGAGTATTCGCCGCGGGGTACAAGGCGCGTCAGCACGCCCGCCAATATCCACATCACGATCAGCACCGCGGTGATGCCGATAATGGTTTTTTTATCTATATGGATACCGTCTTTTGATTTTTCTTTTGCCGCCATTCATTTTCTCTCCCGATGCTGCATAATTATACTGATATTATACATTGATTCCGCAAAAAATCAAGTGTTTTTTATGGAAGCGGACAAATTGGAATTTGTCGGGCTGACGCCCGACAGCCGTTCGCCGTTCGCTGTTCGCCGTTCGCAACGCAAAATAGGGTTTCGATGAAAAACGAAAGTTTTGTTATGCAATCGGTATTATAAAAAGAAATCTTCGGATCCAAT
>JAFRSZ010000128.1 GCA_017439205.1 Clostridia bacterium | reverse complement strand
GTATAGTACAGGGCAGGTAAGTTGAGGGGAGGAGAAGGGCGCAGGGCGGCGGCGTGAAAAAAATTTTACAGAAAACTGAAAATTTTTTCTAAAATCGGCGTTTTTGGGGCGAAATGTGTCTGCCGGATCTGGTATACTACCGTCGAAATCGGAAATAAAGGACGGTATGTCACATGGCAAGAAGAAGAATGATCTCGGCGGAACTGATGCGCAGCGACGAATTTCTCGCGCTCCCTGCCCAAAGCCAGCTTTTATACGTGCATCTGCTGGTGGAGGCGGACGACGACGGCTTTTTATTGGGGAAAAACAGGATCATAACGATGCTGGGGCTGGATGAGTCCGCTTTTACGGCGCTCACCGACGCGGGATTCGTGCTGCGGTTCTCTACCGGCGCGGCGGTGATCACGCATTGGCCGGTGTGCAACGCGATCCGAAAGGACCGCCACACGCCCACCAAATACCGCGCGGAGCTGGCGCAGCTGGAGTGCGTCCCCGAGGTGGGCTACGTGCTGAAACAGGAACCTCAAGCCGTTCAAACAGAAGCGCCTGCCGTTCAATCGGAGTTCGGAGTGCGGAGTTGTTTCGAGAACGGAGACTTTTTTAATTCGGAATTCGGAATTCGGAATTCGGAATTTCATGACGGGTTCAGTTTTTCAGAGCGGAAACGGGACACGGGAACAGTTCCTTGTCTTTTGTTGCAGAGCGAAGATTTGAGTTCGGAGCTCGGGGTTCGGGGTGCAGAAGATCCTGCCGTTCAAAAA
Source organism: Clostridia bacterium (assembly GCA_017439205.1). Classification (GTDB taxonomy): domain Bacteria; phylum Bacillota; class Clostridia; order Oscillospirales; family Acutalibacteraceae; genus RUG806. The sequence goes on along the minus strand of JAFRSZ010000128.1, from coordinate 9,137 downwards.
GAAGCGTCTGCTGCTCGAAAAGATGATTCTGTTGTTCAAAAAGAAGTGTCTGCCGAAACAAAAGAAGCACCCGCCGCATTCGGGCAGACGGATATTACGGCAAAACAAGCGGCCGCGGAAAATCAGGGCGCAGCTTTTCAGGCGTGGGAATTCTGCCCTTACGCGCCGCCGCTGCCGTTGGCTTCGGGCGGTGAATTGCGCCTGCTGCAAAAGGACGTGGACGTGTGGCGGCGAAGGTTTCCGGACGTGAACGTCACCGAGGAATTCCGGAAGCTGCGCGAATATCTGGGCGAGCGCCCCGATAAGAGAAAAACCGCCGACGAAACATGGCAGTACGCAGAAAAATGGCTTTCCCGCGCACAAGATAAAACCGCCCAGAAAGGCGGTAAAAAGAAGCGTCTGCCGGATGAGTCCCCGCCCTCGTACGATATCGACCTGGCGGAATACCTGATGAATACAAGAGTGCCAAAGCTCACGAATAGGCAGAGATGAAGCTGCCGGAGGTCAGAGATAATTCGGAATTCGGAATTCGGAATTCGGAATTAAATAAACATGAACAAAAAACAATTTCGGAAAGCGCTTTGTGTTTTTATTGGAATAGATATAGGAAGACGATACTGAAAAAAGATAAAGCGAACAGAACTTCTAACCGGAATGATACAATTCCGAATCCCGAATTCCGCATTCCGAATTAAAAAAGTCTCCGCTCTCATGTTTTATCATTCTATTGCATTTTTGAGCGCTTCCACGTCCTCCTTCGCGGTCCCCCAGCTTGCGGCGAGGCGCACGGCGGTGTGGGTATCGTCCGGCTTTTCCCAGAAGCTCATTTCGATCTTTTCCGAAAGGGCCTCATACTGCCGGTCCTCCAGCAGCAGAAACACCTGATTGGTCTCGCGGGGCAGCAATTCACGGTACCCGGCGGCGAGAAACAGCGCCTGTATCTCTTTTGCGCGCTCCACCGCCTCAACGCCGAGGCGGATATAGAGGCCGTCCGTAAACAGCGTGTCGAACTGCACGCCCAGCACGCGCCCCTTGGCAAGCAGCGCGCCGTGCTGCTTCATCTGCGTAAAGAAACGGGGCAGAAGGCCCTTTTGCGGGATCACAACGGCTTCGCCCAGCAGCGCGCCGCATTTTGTGCCGCCGATATAAAAGGCGTGGCAGAGCCGCGCGAGATCCGGCAGCGTGACGTCGTTGAGCTCGCTGCCCAGCGCATAGGCAAGGCGCGCGCCGTCCAGATACAGCTTCATGCCGTAGGTATCGCACACGCGGCGCAGGGCGGCAAGCTCGCGGAGGGAGTAAAGCGTGCCGTATTCGGTGGGCTGCGAAACGTATACCGCCCCCGGAAATACCATGTGCTCGTGGTTTTCGTCCGCGTAAAAGGCCTTCGCGAAGCCCTCCGCCGCGGCGGCGGTGAGCTTGCCGTTTTTGTGGGGCAGGGCGATCACCTTGTGCCCGGTGAACTCGATCGCGCCTGCCTCGTGGCCGCCGATATGCCCGGTATCGGCGCACAGCACCCCTTCGCAGGGGCCGAGAAGCGCGTCCAGCACGGTCTGGTTGGTCTGCGTGCCGCCGGAGAGGAACCACACGTCGGCTTCCGGGCAGCAGCAGGAGGCGCGGATCTTTTTGCGCGCGCTTTCGCAGAACGCGTCCGTGCCGTAGCCGGACGCCGGTTCCATGTTGGTTTCCGAGAGCGCTCTCAGTATCGCCGGGTGCGCCCCCAGAACGTAATCGGACGCGAAATTGAGCTTTTGCATATCGTTGCCTCCTTGATCTGGGAATGTTGGCGGTTCAAATTTCAGTTTATCGCTCTGTCAGATTTACCCTTTCGGCATTTCCTTCTTTTCAAACCTTGCCCTGTTTTCCGCCTCGGTGTTGGGCTTCTCGATCTCGCCGGCGGCTTCGAGGCTCTTCTTGGTGAGCATGGGGCCGATCAGCTCATAGACCAGCACGCTGAACAAAACGATGTTGCGTATCATGCCGCCGTGGGCCTCGCCGAGCGCCTGCGCGCTCACCACCATGCCAAGCGCCACGCCCGCCTGCGGGAACAGCGTGATGCCGAGGTACTTCTTTACGTTGTCGTCCAGCTTCAGCGCGGTGGCGGGGAAACGCGCGCCGAAGTATTTGCCGAGGCTGCGTACCAGGATATACACGACGCCGATCAGGATCACCGCGCCGCTTTTGAACACCGAGAGCTCAAGCTGCGCGCCTGAGATCACGAAAAACACGGTGTAAAGCGGGGCGGTCCAGCGCTCGCTTCTCTTCATGATGTCGGCGGAATATTCGCTCATGTTGCAGAACATGGTGCCGAGGCTCATGCACACCAGCAGGGGAGAGAAGCCGATCTTCGCGTCCAGCCCCACATTGATCACCTCGGTGGAGATCGCAATGGTGGTGAGCACGAAGGCGATGGTGAGCGAAAGACGGTTCTTGTTCGAGAAAAATAGCTTTTCAAGCACGCTCAGCAGTGCGCCGAGCGCAGCGCCCAGCAGCAGCGAACAGACGATCTCGAGCAGAGGGTTCACAAACAGCGATACCGCGTTTACCGCGCCGCCGTCCAGCGCCTGCGCGATGCCGAAGGAGACCGCGAACAGCACAAGTCCGACCGCGTCGTCGAGCGCGACGATGGGCAGCAGCAGGTCGGTGAGCGGCCCCTTCGCCTTGTACTGGCGCACCACCATCAGGGTCGCGGCCGGCGCGGTGGCGGAGGCGATGGCGCCCAATGTGACCGCCACGGGCAGGGGAAGCCGCTCCGGTCCTAAAATGAAATGCAGCCCCACGAGCGCGGCGTCCACAAACAGCATGGCGCACACCGCCTGTATGATGCCGATCACGGTGGCGCTTCTGCCGGTCTTCTTGAGCTGGCCGAGGCGGAACTCGTTGCCGATATCGAAGGCGATAAAGCCCAGAGCCACGTTGGAGAGGAAGCCGACCTGAGAGATGTCTTCCATCGAAGTAAAGCCGATGCCCGGCAGCTTCAGCCGCCCCAGGCAGTACGGCCCCACCAGAACGCCTGCCACCAGAAAAGCGGTCACGTCGGGCAGCTTCAGTTTCATTACTTTGAACAGACGGGTCACCATCAGACCCGTGAACAGCGCTACGGCTGTGGATAACAACAGATTCATCATGGTATTATTTGCCTCGATTTATTATATTATACAGCATTATATACGCAGTAAGACAGTTTTGCAAGCAAAAGTTTCAGTTTTTCGGAATGTTCGCATACGCGAACGGGAGGGTGCGCCATACGGCGCGGGAGATTGCTCGCAATGCTCGCGGGAGGGTGTTCGCTGCGCTCACGGGAGGGAGATTGCTTCGCAATCGGGAAAAGTTGATTTTCTGAAAATGGCTATATATAAAGGAAAACCTTTTTCTGACTAAATGAACTTTTCCCGCGCCGCAAGGCGCATCTCCCGTGCTGCAGGCACACCCTCCCGCGCCGTAAGGCGCACTCTCCCGTGAACGAAGCGAACATTCTCCCGTGCCGAAGGCACATTGAAACATGGAATTCTGCGCAGTGCGCTGAATTCCTTTTTTCCGTTTTTTCTCCTCTGAAATTTCCTATTGACATTTATTTTTATTTCAGATATAATACGATAGTTGAAAATAAGGGTGGATTGCGCCCTTTTTCAGATCCCGCCGTAAGATTTCTCTGGATCTTCACGGCGAACTAAAGAATGGAGGGGTTTCGGAATGAAAAGAACTTATCAGCCCAAGAAGCGTCAGCGCAAGATGGAGCACGGCTTCCGCAAGAGAATGTCCACTTCCAACGGGCGCAAGGTGCTCGCGCGCCGCAGAGCCAAGGGCAGAAAGCAGCTTTCCGCCTGATTCGGGCGAGCAAACCGCTTTGCTGAGTTCCGTTACGCTGAACTTAAACAGTGACTTCCGCAGGGTTTATGCCCGCGGAAAGGTGTACACAGATCCTGCGCTGGTGACTTACGTGCTGAAAAACCGCGCGGGAATTTGTCGTATCGGGATCACGGCAAGCAAAAAAATCGGCAACGCCGTGCAGCGCAACCGCGCAAGGCGCGTGATACGGGCGGCAACAGAGATGCTCCCGGGAATCGCGGGCGGTTACGATATCGTATTCGTGGCGCGCACGAAAACCATCCGCAAAAAAAGCACCGAGATACGGTCGGTCATGGAGCGGCAGCTCCTTGCCGCAGGTGTTATCAGACGTAATGAAGAATAATATACCGCTCAGGATGATCTCATTTTATCAGCGCAAAATCTCTCCTCTATTCCCCGCGCGCTGCCGGTATTATCCCACCTGCTCAACGTATACGTATCAGGCGATCGAACGGTACGGCTTTTTTTTCGGAGCGCTTCTGGGGGCGCTGCGCATCCTGAGATGCAACCCCCTGTTTCCGGGCGGCGTAGATCCCGTGCCGGAATTCAAACGGATCAGGTACAAACAACGAAAAACCGATCCTCAAGACAAAGGCGAAGGAGCATAAACGAATGACAGCACTGATGAATGTTTTGGCGTATCCGTTCGGTTGGGCGCTGGGGCTGCTGTACGATCTGTGTCATAATTATCTGATCGCGCTGCTGATCATAACCCTGGTGCTCAGGCTCATTCTTTTGCCTACCTCTGTAAAGCAGCAGAAAAACTCGGCCAAGCAGATGCGTCTGCAGGCCAAGGTGAACAAGATCCGCGCCAAATACGCGGGCCAACAGGGCCGCGAGGTGCAGATGAAGATCCAGGAAGAAACGCAGGAGCTCTATAAACGCGAGGGCTTCAACGCCAGCACCGCGGGCTGCGCCCCTCTGGCGTTCCAGATGATCGTGATGATGGGCCTTTACGGCGCCATCTATTCGCCGCTGCAGTTCGTTTTACGGCTCGACAGCAAGGTGATCGAGGTGCTCACCAGCGCCTACAATCTGATTGAAGGCGTTGCGGATACCGCCGCGAAAACCGGCAGCCGCGTGCAGCTCAACATCCTCGGTAAATTCTCCGAGGTGGTCGCGAACCTCCCGAAGGTGGAAAACGGCGAGCTGGTAACGGGCGATATCATCGAAGAGATCCAGACCTTCGTTGCGAACTTCAAGATCTTCGGCATCGACCTCACCCAGACGCCCAAGGACTTCAAGACCGCAGGCGCGATCCTCATCATGATCCCCGTGCTCGCCGGCGTCACGGCCATGCTCAGCGCCGTGTATACGTTCCTCAAGCAGCGCAAGACCAACCCCGAAATGAGCAAGAACCCGATGATGGGCTGCATGACCTTTATGGCGCCCGCCATGTCGGTGTTTTTCGCGTGGTCGCTGCCCGCAGGTATCGGCTTCTACTGGATCATTTCCAACATCCTCTCGTTCATCCAGATGGTGGCGCTCGCGCTCATTTTCAAGCCCGAGGATATCATCGCCGCGCAGATGATCGACGAAACGGTGGAGCGGCGAAGCCGTGAGCAGAGCGTGAAGCAAACAAAACAACTGCTCGCAAACAGAGAATCAAAGCAACAGTAACGAACCGTACGCAGGCGCAATGCCTGCCTTAACATGAAAGGAAAATACTTATGATACATGAAGAAACCGGTATCGGCGCAACGATCGAAGAAGCGAAAGAAGACGCTCTGCTGCGGCTGTCCGTCCCGGAAGATATCATTCCCCAGTTTGAAACGCTGCAGTTCCCCAAGAAGGGATTCCTCGGCCTGAAGAAAGAACCCGCCAAGGTGCGCGTATGGTATGAAACGGAGGATCCCAAACCCGCCGAAGCGCCCAGAAAGCGTGAGAACGCCCAGCCCAAGAAGGAGCAGCAGCCCAAAAAGGAACAGCCCAAAAAAGAGCAGTCCAAGAAGGAGCAGCCCAAAAAGGAACAGCCCAAGAAAGAGCAGCCCAAGAAGGAACAGCCCAAAAAGGAAGCTTCTCAGCCCAAAGATGAGCAGCCCAAAAAGGAAGCCGCTCAGCCCAAAGAAGAAGAGCGTTATGTTGACCTGCCCGTGAACGAAGACGACGCCGCGGTGAAATTCCTGCGCACAGTGCTGGCGGGCATGAAGATCGAAGACGCCGCCATTTCTCTGCAGAAGACCGAGAGCGGCAGCGAATATATCTACACCGTGGACTGCGGCGAGGATAACCGCGTGCTGATCGGCAGAAGAGGCGAAACGCTGGACGCCATCCAGTACCTTCTGCGCCTGACCGAAAACAAGGGCGTGAACGAAGATAAGCACCGCAAGCTCACCGTGAACGTGGGCGATTACAGAGAAAAGCGCTCCCAGAACCTGAAGAGCGAGGCCCAGAGAGCCGCGCGTCAGGCCCTGAAATACGGCAAGAACGTGGGCCTTGAGCCTATGAGCCCCTATGAGCGCCGCATCATCCACACCACCATTCAGGGCATCGAGGGCGTTACCAGCCACTCGGTGGGCAGCGAATCGAACCGGCGCGTGATCGTAAGCCTTGAAGAAGGCGTTACGCCCACCAACCCCGGGCGCGGCGGCTACGGCAATAACCGCGGCCGTTCCGGCGGCGGCAGACGCGACGGCGGACGCCAAAGACGCGAGCCCTATAAGCCCGCCGTGACCAGAGAGCCCCGCAAAGACAGCGCAGGCGCCCTCTACGGCAAGATCGAGATCCCGGTGAAAAAGGAAGATGAAGAATAATTTTTCGCCATATGAAAAAACCGTGCTTTCGGGCACGGTTTTTTTGCGGGCAAATTACAGTTTGTCGCGCTGTTCAATTAACAATTAACAAAGAACAATTAACAATTTCGGAAAACGCTGCGCGTTTTGATTATATATTATAAAATGCCGGCCGCAGGCCCCGAAACATTTTGCCATAGGCAAAATATATCACATTTGCGACAGCAAATATTTCACCCGCGTAGCGGATTTCACATTTTTGCATAGCAAAAATATTTCACTTTGGAATTTAGCGCTGCGCGCTAAATTCCAATTTGCCGCAGCAAAAAAGCGCCGCTTCCGGCGCTTTTCCGATTGGCGGAGATTACAGCGAGAACTTGCTGAACAGGTCCTCAAAGAAATTGGAGATGCGGTCCCACAGGCTCACGAACTTCTGCAGGAAGCTTGCGATCGGATCCTCCTCGAACAGCTCAAGGTTGGTGTAGGTCGCCGTTTCGTAGGTCGTGAGGTCGTTAATGTCCAGCGTGACGGTGCGGTAGCCGCGGTGGTCGTCGTTATACGAGGCGTAGGTCTGGCCGGGGGAGGAAACGAGGTCGATGCCCTGATAATCCACACAGTAGGCGTTGATGTGGTCGTGCCCGAAGAACACGCCGAGCACGTCGCCCTGTTCGAGCATCGTATCCACCTGCAGATAGCCGGGTTCAAAGTCTGTGTTGGGCGGGCATGGCGCTTCGCTGAGCCAGTTGGTCTCGCGGTCCACCTCTTCCGGCAGCTTGTAATAGCTCCCCGCGAAGCCCACAGCCTCTTCGTCGTTTTCGTCCGTTTCAAGCAGCGCGTCTTTGATCTGCGGGGGCACGATGTGCTGGAACGCGATGGAGGGCACGAGCTCGCCGCCGTTGGCAACCTTGAGCTCGTTGCTCTTTTCAACGTACCAGTCCATCTGCTCGGGCAGCACGTAGCCGTAGCCGCCGTATTCGTCGTCCGGGTTGTAGGTGCCCGAATCGAACATCCAGATGTTGAACGCCACCTTGTCGCTGTCTTTGCTCTCGTAGATCGGGATGTTGTAGGTGCCAACGTTCTTCATCGTGTTGTCGCCCACGGTCTTTTCGGCGGTCACGCCGACGCAGCCGATGAAGCACTTGTACTCTTCGTATACCTCAAACTGCATTTCCTTGGTGAGTTTGGTATCCTGATCGTCGTGGTTGCCGAACACCTGCGCCACCGGGATTCCGTATTTCTCGAAGATATCCATATACTGGCGGATGGCCGCGGTGGCAAGCACCTTGGTCTTGCACGAATAGCCGCCGATGTTGTCGCCGGTGAGCACGATCAGGTCCGGCTTTGTTTTTTCGATCACCAGACGCAGGCTGCGCTTGACAAGCGTAGAAAGCACCGCGTTGTCCTGAATGTCCGCTACCTGCAGAATGGTGAGCTTGCCGTCCTCGCCGAACGAAACGTGCGCGTCTTCGGGACGGGTCGCGTCCGCCGGGACCTTGTTTTCGGGATCGGCAGCGCCCGCGGCCGCGGCAAAGCACCCGCAGACCAGCAGAAGCGATAATAATACAGCGATTACCTTTTTCATAGTTATCCTTCCTTTCAGAATCTCAAATTCCGAATTCCGCATTCCGAATTCCGCATTAAAAAAGCGCTCCTTCGCCCTCCTGTAACGGAAAGCCGAAAGAGCGCTATTTTTGTTAAATGCGCGCTACGCCGTCCTTGATGGCGGCTTCGGCAACGGCCTTCGCAACGGTCTCGCGGATACGCGGATCGAACGCTTCGGGCATGATGAACTCGGCGTTCAGCTTGTCGTCCGGCACGAGGCCCGCGATCGCGTAGGCGGCGGCGATCTTCATGTTTTCGGTGATATCGCTGGCGCGTACGTCCAGAGCGCCGCGGAACAGCGCCGGGAAGCAGAGCACGTTGTTGATCTGGTTCGGGAAGTCGCTTCTGCCGGTGCCCACGATGGCTGCGCCCGCGGCCTTCGCTTCATCGGGCATGATCTCGGGCGTGGGGTTGGCCATCGGCAGCACGATGGGATCGGGATTCATGGTGCGGATCATATCCTGCGTGAGCACGCCGGGGGCGGAAACGCCGATGAAGATATCGGTGCCCTTGATCGCGTCCGCAAGGGTGCCCTTGGTCATGCCGCGGTTGGTGACCTTGGCGATCTCTTCCTTGAAGGGGTTGAGCTTTTCTCTGCCCTCGTAGATCGCGCCGGTACGGTCGCACAGGATCACGTCCTTGAGTCCGAGGCTCATCAGAAGCTTCGCGATGGCAACGCCCGCGCTGCCCGCGCCGTTGATCACGGCCTTGCAGTCTTCGAGCTTTCTGCCGGTGAGCTTCATGGCGTTGATGAGCGCCGCGGAGCAGACCACGGCGGTACCGTGCTGGTCGTCGTGGAAAATCGGAATGTCGCATTTTTCTTTCAGCTTCTTTTCGATTTCGAAGCAGCGGGGCGCGGAGATATCCTCAAGGTTCACGCCGCCAAAGGAACCGCTGATCTTATATACGATGTCGACGATCTCGTCCACGTCCTTGGTGCGCACGCAAAGCGGGAAG
>JAFRSZ010000127.1 GCA_017439205.1 Clostridia bacterium | reverse complement strand
AGTGCATACCTCCTGCACGTCTCGTTTCCGGGTTCAATGTCGATTCAAAAACGGCTCCAAAGATGGTGGGGGATATCTTGCTCCAATCGAAATCGAGACACACATGTTGAATTCTATGATTCGCGGGGCGTCGAGACGCCGCCCCCTACGGTGAGGTGGTTCAAACCGCGCGATAAACTGAAATTTGAACGGCAAAACTTACCAAATCATATTCCCCCCGAAAACGCGCACAATATCTGCAAAAGGACCGTGTTGAAGATGAGAAGAAAAAAGATCAGGCGGGTTTCGTTTTTGCTTGCGGCGTTCGGCGTGCTGCTGGCCTGGGGGATCGCGGGCAGCGTAACAACGAAGCAGTACCGCAGGCAGGCGGAACTGGCGCAGCAGCGGGCGCTGATACAGACGTGCGAATATCTGGACAGCATGGAAACCTCGCTGCGGAAGGCGGCGTGCGCCTCCACGCCGGCGATGCTGAGCACGCTTTCCGCCGAGCTGCGCACCGAGGCGACCGGCGCGAAGGTGAGCCTCGCCGCCCTCTCCTCCGGCGAAACCTCGTTATATAATATGTATAAGTTTTTGTCGCAGGTGAGCTGCTATACCGACGCTCTGCGGCAGAAGGTTTCGGCGGGGGAGAGCCTGCGCGCGGAGGACCGGCAGACGCTGGCGTCTCTTCTGGGGTATGCCAAAAACCTTTCCGCCCAATTCTCGTATATGGCGGATCTGCTGGACGCCGGCCTGTTTTCGTTTGAAGAGATAAAGCACGAGCTGACCGAAGCGGACAGCCGCAGCGCCGATATGGTGAGCTACCTGAGCGCCGCCGCGGACGCGGAAGACAGCATGCAGGATTTTCCCACGCTGATCTACGACGGGCCGTATTCCGACCATATTTCGCAGAAATCCTCGGCGCTGCTCTCGCAGGCGCAGACCGTATCCGCCGCCGAAGCGAAGGAGGCCGCCGCAAAGGCGCTGGGGTGCGAATCCCGGCTGCTCACCGACGCCGGGAGCTGCGCGGGCAAGATCCCGTGCTATCAGTTTTATAAAGATAAGACCCGCGTTGCCGTGACCGTGAACGGCGGGTACGTTTCGTACGTGCTTTCGGACTGCGTCGGCGGCGAGGAAAAGATCGGCGTAAAAGAGGCGCTTAAAAAAGCGGCGGAATATCTGGAATCCGTCGGCTACGGCCGCATGCAGGCCACCTACTCCGCCAACGAAAACGGCGTTTGCCTTGCCAATTTCGCCTATACGGCGGGCGGGTACGTCTGCTACCCGGACCTTATCAAGGTGGGCGTTTCCCTCACCGACGGCAGCATCGTTTCGATGGACGCGCGCGATTACCTGATGAACCACGTGCCCCGCACGTTTCCCGCGGCGCAGGTTTCAGAATCGCAGGCCATCGGCGCCGTTTCGCCGGAGCTGGAGATCAAACGCCTCTCCCGCGCCGTGATTCCCACCTCCGGCGGATATGAAAAGTTCACCTACGAGCTGCTGTGTACCGACCCCGACGGGCAGGACGCGCTGGTGTACGTGGACGTTGTGACCGGGCAGGAGGACGATATCCTGCTGCTGCTGTATGCGGACGGGGGAGCGCTAACAAAATGAAGAAATGAAGAAATGAAGAAATGAAAAATGAAGAAATGAAAAATGAAAAATGAAAAGAAGGTGATTATATGAAAAAAGGTGTTTTTGCAGTGATCGCGGTGATCCTTTTAATGATCGCGGCGGTGCTTGCCGCGTGTAAGCACGGTGAAACGGATCATAATACCACGAATAAAACCGCAACGTCGCCCGCGCAGACCTCCACCGACCTCGGCGACATGCTCGAAAGCAGAATGGACGATATGAGCGAAGGGCTCTCCGACGCCGGCGAACGGGTAAGCGAAGGGCTTTCGGACGCGGGTGAAAAGATCCGCGAGGGCGTTACGGACGTCAGCGAACGGGTAAGCGAGGGCGTCTCGGACGCGAACGACACGCTTTCGAGCGCGGCGCAGGATCTCAGGCCGTGATATCCGCCCTGCGGCGGGCGCAGGTCCCCGCAGGCGGACAATTTCGTCCAAATCGTTGACAATCCTCCGCTTCGTGTTTATAATATATAATACTATTATAATAAACGGTATGCGGAGAGATACATATGGAAAACGCAGCAGAAAAAAGGAACGTTGTGCTCAGCTTTGTGCAGTCGTCCGGAACGCCCACGATCGGCAACTATTTCGGCGCCTTCAAGAACTGGCACGATATGGCGGTGGAAAACGACTGCATCTTCGGCGTGGCCGACCTGCACGCCATCACGGTGCGAAATACCCCAGCGGACCTCAGGCGCCGCAGCATGGAGATGTACGCGTGGCTTCTGGCGCTTGGTCTGGAGCCCGAAAAGAATATCGTTTTTCTGCAGAGCCACGTGCCGGAGCATTCGCAGCTCGCGTGGATTTTGAATTGCTACGCGCAGTTCGGCGAGGCCTCCCGTATGACGCAGTTCAAGGATAAATCCCGCCAGCACGCCGATAACGTGAACGTGGGCCTGTTTACCTACCCGATCCTGATGGCGGCGGATATCCTGCTCTACAACGCCGATCAGGTACCGGTGGGCGACGACCAGCGCCAGCATCTGGAGCTTGCCCGCGATATCGCCGAGCGCTTCAACGGGATCTACGGCGAAACCTTCCGCGTGCCCGCCCCCTATATCGGCAAAAAGGGCGCGAAGATCCTCTCGCTGCAGGAGCCGGAAAAGAAGATGAGCAAATCCGACCCCAACACCAAGGCGTTCATCTCGCTCACCGATCCCGACGACGTGATCGCCAAAAAGATCAAATCCGCCGTGACCGATTCCGAGGCGACCGTGCGTTACGCCGGGAACAAGCCGGGCGTCAATAACCTGATGACGCTCTATTCGTGCTGTACCGGCAAGGATTTTGACGCCATCGAGGCGGAGTTCGCCGGCAGGGGCTACGGCGATTTCAAGGCCGCCGTAGCGGAAGCCGTTGTGGAGGAGCTTCGTCCCCTCAGAAACGAGCACGAGCGTATCATGAAGGATAAGGCGTATATCGAGAAGTGCGCTTCCGAGGGCGCGCAGAAGGCGGAATACCTCGCCCGCCGCACCCTGCGCAAGGTGATGAAAAAGGTAGGGTTCTATCAGGTGTGAGAAGACCGGCGTAAATCCGCCGGGTATGAAAAAGGACTGCGGGCTCAGAAGAGACCGCAGTCTTCTTGTTGTGCGCCCGGCATGGGCAACGACTTGGCGGTGAAAGTCCGCTACAGACTCGGCAGTAGGAACTGTTAGCCAAAGGCAAGGGTGTCCGTCGTGAGGCGGAATCTGAAGGAAGCCGGATTCGGAAGAAAAAAAAACTT
>JAFRSZ010000126.1 GCA_017439205.1 Clostridia bacterium | reverse complement strand
TGCCATAGGCAAAATATATCACATTTGCGACAGCAAATATTTCACCCGCGCAGCGGATTTCACATTTTTGCATAGCAAAAATATTTCACTTTGGAATTTAGCGCTGTGCGCTAAATTCCAATTTGTCGCTGTGCGCTAAATTCCGAGCAGCTGATGCAGGAAGTGTATGAGGTCTTCAAAGAACAGCCGGATGCGGGTGGGGAAATTGACGAGCGCGGAGTCGCCCTCCACCGTGACCGTGATCTCGATCGGGTCGCTTGCCTTGCCGTAGGCGTTTTCCGCCGTGACGCGCACGGTGTAGGTCCCGGCGGCGAGCCCCTCGAGCGTCAGCGTGATATCTTCAGGCTCCACGGCGCGGTAGTAGCAGGGCAGGGTCCACGTTTGCGCCGCCACGGTGCCGAAGCGGCTCATGGCTTTGGCGCGGTAGAGTACCACGGGCATGCCGTCCGTGGACTGCGCGGGCGGCGCGGTCACGGTGCAGACGCCGTAATCGGTCCCGGCGGAAAGCGCGGCGTCGGAAGCGAACGCGGGCGCGCAGGAAGCGGCCTCAAGCTTTGCGGGCGTAAACTCGCGGTTGGAAGATTTCGCGGGGTTTTTCAGCACGTATTCGCAGAGCGGCTTGCCCGCTTCCACGTCCATGCCGGTCAGACGCAGGTCGTTTTCCGCGTTCAGCTCGGCGATCCAGCAGGAGGCGGTGGCGTCGGAATCCGCCGGGTGGTAGGTGCGCACGCCGCTGACCGTGAACTCGGAGTAATAGATCGCGCCGGTGCCCACGCACGTATATCTGCCCTGCCATACGGAACGCGGATCGTTGAGCGGGTAATGGGAATGGCCGGAGAAATCCACCACCTGCGGGAACTGCCGCAATATCGCCTTGAAATAGGTGACGCCCCAGCCGTCGTACGACGAGCTGCCGTAAACCGTATCGCGGTTATGTTCGTGGTGCATCACGAAAACCGGACGGTCGGGCGCCTGAGACGTGGCGGCGGTCAGCTCCTGCTGCAGCCATCTGAGCTGCGAAAGGCTGTAATGCACGGCGCCGTTTTCGGACGCGGAGATGCCGATGAAGTGGTAACCGCCGAGCACAACGTGGAAATCCGCCTCGTTGCCGGTGAGGTTCTCGTAATACGCGCGCATATCGGAGCGGGACATGGTATAGCCGTCGTGATTCTTTGCCACCACGCCCAGAAAACGCGTTTCGTCCTTTTTTGCGCCGCTCACGGCAGCCCAGAACTTGTCGAACTGCGTGGTCGTGCCGTTGTTTGTGAGGTCGCCGCAGATCAGAACGGCGTCCAGCTTATTGTAATCGGGATCGCTCCCGGCCGCCTCATAGCCCAGCGCCAGCATTTTGCCGATGCGATTTGCCGTGACGTCGGAATCGTCGCGCACGTGGGTATCGCTGGAAACGATGAAACGGAACGTCGGAACGAAATCCGACGATCCCTGAGCAGCCCCCGCGCCGAACGCAAACAGGCAGCCGCACAGCATGAGCGCGCTTAACAGAACAGAGATCGCTTTTTTCATACTTCCACCTCATTTGTTTTTATGCTTTCATTATATGCCGTAAAGAACAGAAAATCAAGAATTATCTTCGCCGCTTCACCCGGGCGAACGGCTTGCTTTTTTGCGCCGGATGCGCTACAATGGGAACAGCCGCAAATATGGAAGGGAGCGAAAAAAACAGATATGAGAGAGATCAATTTATCGCAGCGCGACCGCATGAAGGGCTTTCCGAAGCTGCACAAAACCGGCGCGATCTCGGCGTACTGCGGCGAGTGTACGCCGTTCGTTTTCGGCGGCAGGCTGATGCTGCTCGAAAACCTGTGGGGCGAAGGGGCCCCCGAGGCCGTGATCCGCGATTACTTTTCGTGTGAATATCTGCCGCGCTTCGGCGGCGACGGCCCGCGTTTCTATTCCGCCTACAGCGAAAACGGCACGGTTTACGTGTTCGCCACGCTCGACAACGTCGTTTACCGCTATACCTCAAAGGATCTGACAACGTGGAAAAAACAGGCGGTCCTCGCTTTCCCCGAAAACTTCGAGCTGTTCAACACCTCGGTGTGCAAAGGGCCCGAAGGGTACGTGATGGCGGTGGAGTGCGCGTGGAAGGGACAGTCGAAGGGCGTGGACGAAAAAGACGGAGGCAACCCGTATATCGGCGCTTACTATACGGAGTTCTTCGCGCGTTCGGCGGATCTCACAACATGGGAGCTGCTGCCGTTCGATACCGCCTACACGCCCGAAAGGTACTGCGCCTGCCCTGCGCTGCGGTACAGCGAAGGCTATTATTATATGATCTGCCTCGAATCGCTCCCGCTGCACCGCTGGGCGCCCTACATCTACCGCACGAAGGATTTTGAAACGTGGGAGATCGGGCTTTATAACCCCATACTCATGCCGAGCGAAGAGGACCGCCGCGTGAAAGAGGGCGTGCCCGTCCCGGCGGCGCTCGCCGCGGAAAACGCCGTGCACGTGGACGTGAACAATTCCGACGTGGACCTGTGCGAATTCGGCGGCAAGACCTACGTAGTGTACTGCGCGGGTCATCAGGCGCTGGCGAAGGGCATGAGCGGCCTTACGTGCGAAGCCGTATTCGACGGACCGATGAATTCGTTTTTACAGGCGTATTTTGAATGAGATAACGGAGGCGTTTATGAAGACCGCAAAAGAGATCGCCCGCCGGGCGGAAAAACTGGTAAACGAGATGACCGCCGAAGAAAAGCTGCGCATCATTGTGGAGACCGCCGATCCGATCGAACGGCTCGGCATACCGAAATACTACCACGGCAACGAAGCGCTGCACGGCGTGGTGCGTCCCGGGCGGTATACCGTGTTCCCGCAGGCCATCGCGCTGGGGGCGATGTTTGACGACGCTTTTTTAGAGGAGATCGCGGACGAGATCTCCACCGAATCGCGCGCAGCCTACCACAACGGCCCTGAGCCGCAGGACGCGGAAGAATGGGCCGGACGCTACAACGGGCTGCTCACGTTCTGGAGCCCGGATCTGAACCTTGCGCGGGACCCCCGCTGGGGCAGGACCGCCGAGACCTACGGCGAGGACCCCTACCTCGCGGGCAAAAACGGCGCGGCGTTCGTGCGCGGGCTGCAGGGGAAAAATCCGACCTGTCTGAAGGCCGTAGCCACCCCCAAGCACTTCACGGCGAACAACGAAGAGCACAACCGCTTTTGCTGCAACGCGGTGATGAGCGAAAAAACCCTGCGCGAATACCATCTGGAGCCGTTCCGCATGGCGGTGCAGGAGGGAAACGCCGAGGCCGTGATGGGCGCGTACAATGCGATCAACGGCGTGCCCTGCCACGCGAACAGACGCCTGCTTACCGATATACTGCGCGGCGAATGGGGCTTCGACGGCTACGTGGTATCGGACTGCAGCGGCGTGGGAAACATCTGGGAAAGCCATAAATACGTAAAGACGCCCGCCCAGGCTGCCTCCGCCGCCCTGAACGCAGGGGTGGACCTGGAATGCGGCGGCTACTCGGAATTCGAGCATTATTACCGCGAGTTCCTTGAAGAACAGCTCGCCTCGGGCGCGGTCTCCGAGGAACGCCTGAACGAAGCCGTGCGGCGCGTGCTGACCGCCCGCATCAAGCTCGGGCAGCTGGACGACCCTGCCGATTCCCCGTTCGCGACGCTGCCGCGCAGCGTGATCGGCTGCGAAAAGCACAGGAAAACGGCGTATCTGGCGGCGGTGCGCTCCGCCGTTCTGCTGAAAAACAACGGCATTTTGCCGCTCAGAAAAACCTGCCGCGTCGCCGTGATCGGCAACAACGCCGCCTGCGTACAGTTCGGCGACTACAGCGGAAAACCCAAAAACGCCCCCGTGACCCCCTACGACGGGATCAGAGCGCTTGCCGGTCAAAACGCGGCGTTGACGCCGTGGGATTACGAGGCGGACGACGACGCCTTTGTCCCGGTGCCCCCCGCGGCGTTTGCCCGCGGCGCCGAGGGCAGTTACTACGGCAACGACTTTTTCGGCGGGGAGCCCGCGAACCGGACCGACCCCTGCATCGACTTTACGTGGGAAGCGCAGGCGCCGGACCCGATGATCAAAACGCCCGTATTTTCGGTGATCTGGCGGGGTGAGATCGTGCCGCCGTACGACGGGGAATACGCCTTTGCCGTGCAGTATTCCGGCAGCGCGAAATGCTGCCCGCCGGAGTTATATATCGACGGCGAAAAGGTGACGACCGAAGAGAGCCTGACGCTGAAGGCGGGCGAACCCGTGCCGTTTTTGCTGCGGTACCGGAAAAACTCGGACGCGCCGAGCGTGCGGCTGACGTGGAAAAAGCCGAAGCGTTCGCCCGAGGCGCTGTTCGCGCGCGAGATCGAGGCCGCCCGGAACGCCGACGCGGTGATCGCCGTTGTGGGGCTCGGCACCGCATACGAAAGAGAAGGCTGCGATAAAACGGACCTCTCGCTGCCCGCGGAGCAGACGGCGCTGCTTGAGGCCGTGAAGGCGGTGAACGGCAACCTGATCGTCGTGCTGGAAAACGGCAGCGCGCTGGCCATACCGTGGATCGCCGAACACGCCGCGGCTGTGCTGGAGCTGTGGTACCCCGGAGAGCAGGGCGGCACGGCGCTGGCGGATCTCTTATACGGCGTCGTTTCGCCCTCGGGCAGGCTGCCGATCTCGTTCCCGGTGAAAACCGAGGATCTGCCGCCGTTCGACGATTACGAAATGGAGCACGGCAGAACGTATATGTACAGTAAGATCCCGCCGCTGTACCCGTTCGGGTTCGGGCTTTCGTATACCTCCTTCGCGTATTCGGATCTGCGGGTTTCGCGCGGGGGCGCGTCGGTTGTGATCACCAACACGGGGAATATGGACGCCGAAGAGGTGGCGCAGCTCTATATCGATTCCGCCGGGCGCCCCGGGCAGCCGAAGGTGCGCCTCAAGGGCTTCCAACGGATCGCGCTGAAGGCGGGCGAAAGCAGACGGGCGGAATTCAGACTGACCGACGAGAGCTTTTCATTGTTCGACGAAACGGGAACGCGCCGTGTTCTGCCGGGCACGTATACCGTGTATATCGGCGGCGGGCAGCCGGACGAGCAAACCGAACGGGCAGAAATTGAGATCGGATAAGACAAAACGCGGGAAGACGGCGTCTTCCCGCGTTCGGTTTTTCGGAACGATGAGAAATCTGGAAATTTCAGTTTGCCGCGTTCTCAGAAGAGGCCGCGCAATACTTCCTCATTCTGCCTGATGGGGTCGTAGCCGAGGCCGAAGTATTTGAAGAGCCACACGGCGGCGTTCCACTTGAAGATCAGCCAGTCGAGGATCGTAACCAGCTTACGCAGGCGGGTGGAGATATCGTTGGTCACGGGTACGTCCACGGGGGTGGGCGTCTGCCCGTCGCGAAGGATCGTAAAGGGCTGGGAATAGCACACGCCGTAGGGCCCGGTGATGTAAAAACGCACGTAGAGATTCGGCTCCGCCAGCAGCGCGGGGTCGTTCAGGTTCAGCACGGCAGCGCCGGAAGATATGTTTTCTTCGCGCAGTATCACGTTGCAGTCCGATACCCATGTGATGCGGTCGAAGTGCTCTCCCTCCACCGTGATCGTACCGGCGGCCTCGTCCACAGAGATGCGCGTGACCATGGGGGTGTCGTTGCAGTCCACGTAGGCGGGATCGTTATAAAGAGCGTCTTCATCGCGGTAGCCGGGCAGCTCCGCCATGCCGTTGAGTTCCACGCCGTTGGAATAGTGCGATACCGCGAAGGCCGCGCCCGTTTCCATGGCTCTCCGCACGTGATCCAGATCGAAGGTATCCATCAGAAGCATCGTGTAAGCGTCGTTTTCGCAGTTCAACGAGTGCGCGTCCGAGAAGCAGAAGGCCCAGGGGACGACGCCGTTGGGGATCGTTTTCTGCAGGATCTGGTCGTACAGGATGCGGTCGCAGCGGGTGTGCGCGTCCGTGGCGGAATTGATGCCCATACCCACGCTCGAGCCCGCGTTATCGAGGAACAGGCGGGCAAACTTGTTCACGTAGTATTCGTCCACCTTCTGCCCCACGTGCTTTTCGCTGTCTTTATTCACGTAAACGTATTCGCCCACGTGCGCCAGCATCGAGATGCCGCCCGCGTCCTTCACGCCCCGGGTGGGGGTCTCGTAATCGCCGAACACGCCCGCGAGACCCTGACCGTATTCCGCCCAGTAGCCGGTGAGGTGGCAGTCCGCCACCGGGGTGGCCATGTTGAGCTCTATGCCGAGAGGCACGTCCAGCATGCCGTTTTCATGGGTGCGGGCGGCCGAGGCCGCGGTACCGTTCAGCACGGCGGCGTACTCATCGGCGGTGAGGGGGACGATATCCGCCATCTGGGTGCGTTCTTTTTTGATATAGCGCATCAGAGGCACCAGATCGGGCTCTTTATCCCAGCCGCGGTTCAGCGTGCCGTGGTCGGTGAGCGCCACCACGTCGTAATCGAGGTCGTACTGCCGCTGCACGAATTCATGGATCGTGGGATAGCCGTCCGAGGCGTTGGTGTGGCAGTGGGGCTGGAACTTGTACGCGCCCCAGGTATCCCAATCCACCGCGTCGTAGGGGCCGGTTATCGACCAGCGCGTCGGCGCGGCGGCCGCCAGCGCGGGCAGACAGGAAAGCGTGAGCAGCGCCGCTGTGAGAAACAGCGCCAGCGCTTTTTTAACATGCTTCATAAAAAGACCTCCTTTTTTACGGTACAGCTATTTCATTTTATCATAGCGATCTTCTGATTTCAAGCAGAAGCGGGAAGAAACCCGGGAAACCGTTCTCTTTATGAAGCGATTCTTATTGACACCTACCCCCGAATCTATTATATTGAAAGGGAACAAGAAGCAGCCGCCGGTATTTATCGCAGCGGCCGGCTGCCTGAGATCACGAAAAGCATCAGAAAGAAGGCAAAACTGTGAAATCGGCGTTATCTCTGTTCAGAAGCAAAAAAATCGGCCTGATCTGTCTGGCGGCCGCCGCGGTATTCGGCGCTTCGTCGGTCTGGTTCCGGAGCGAATTCCTCCGCTGGCAGCATCTGCCGCTGGTGGGACTGCTCGCCGCGGTATGCGGCGTGTGCTTCGCGTTGATACCCACGGCGCTGTATACGCAAACGCGCGACAGACACCCGCTGCGCGTGTTTTTGGGGGCGCTCGCCTTTTACGAGGTCGTTTTGTGGGGGCTGCTCACGATCATCAACGTGGGCGGGGCGTATAACCGGCGCGCTGTGGGCGCTGCGTTCTTAGTGCTGCTGCCGGCGTTCGGCGCGCTGTGCCTGTTTTTGTTTCTGCGGCTTTCCCGCAGCGGGAAAAAGCATTTGCGCAGGACCGCCGCCGCGCTGTTGTGCCTTTGCTTTATCGCAGGGGGGATCGCCGCCGTTTTCCAGATCGACGCGCTCAGCGTCGGTCCCTTCGTCGATACGCTGCTGCACGGCGGAGAGCAGGCGTTTTTTGAGGATTGGAGCGCGGAGCGGACCTTTACCCGCGAGTGTGCCGTGGAGCTCGAAAAAGACCCGGGCAAAGATTTCGTGGTCCTGAACCTCGCCGATATCCAGCTCGACGACGAGGAAGCGCTGGGCGAAATGGGCGAACAGGTAAAAGCCAACACCGACCGGCTGGTGGCGCAGACGCAGCCGGACCTCATTACGCTTTCGGGCGATAACGCGTGGGGATCGCAGGCGTACATGATGCTCATAAAAATGCTGGACGCCTACGGCGTGCCGTGGGCGCCGGTGATGGGCAACCACGACGGGCAGGGCTGCCAGAGCGAATTCTGGTGCGCGTATAAGCTGACGCACGCGAAAAACTGCCTGTTCAGGTTCGGACCCGTCGGGATGGGCTACGGCAATTACATCATCAACATCACACAGAACGGCGAGATCGTGCATACGCTGTTCATGATGGATACGCACTCCTATATCGAAGAGGACGGCATCAACGGCCCGGCGGGCACGGAGGACAACGACAATTACGACCATCTGTGGCCCGAGCAGCTCGAATGGTACGCCTGGGCGGTGGACGGGATCGAAAAAATCGCCGGGAAGCCGGTGGAAAGCTCCGTGATCCTGCACATCCCGCTGAATGAATACAAAGCCGCGTGGGACGAGGCCACCGGCGGCGCCGCGTGCAGCCCCGAAACGGAGGTCACGTATATCGGCGAATATGCCGAAAATAGCTTCGGCGTGCGGCACGAGAACGGCGGCTGGCCGCCCGAAAGCAACGGCTTCTTCGATCTGATCCTGCAAAAGGGCAGCACGAAAAACGTGATCGCGGGGCACGACCACGTTTGCGACAGCTCTATTCTATACAAGGGCGTGCGCCTGACCTACGCGCTGAAGGACGGCCCCGGCTGCTACTGGGAGCCCGAGCTCAACGGCGGCACAACCCTGTTGATCGGCAGCGACGGCCACGCGGCCGTGGAGCACCGGTTCATTGATTTTTACGCGGAGTGACCCGCAAAAATACAATACGAAACAAAAAAGGGGCTGTCTCTTGAGAGGCGGCCCCAATGCTTTATTTGCCTTGATCAGGCTTCGCTTTCTGTGATCTGTTCGGCCTTGGCGGAACGGCGCTCGTTGAGCTCGGCGTACATGCGGTCGCGCGTGGCCTTATTGATCCTGTAGCCGAACATCGGCAGAATGCTGGTCAGCGCCAGGAACGCCGGGATCAGCGTGGACATGGCGAAGATCCACTTCTGCGCGCTCTCGGTCTGGGGCCTGCCCTCGGGGTAGGCGTTGCGGTCGAAGCCGATCCAGTCTTTGAGTTTGGGCGTGATCACGTTGTTCAGGCGCTGCGGGATCTTGCACAGGACGGTGCTCGCCACCGAAAGCGTGGCCTCGTTGCGGGTGCCGGTCTTCCACTCGATATAGTCGTTGCATTCGTTGCGGATCTCATCGGCGGAGATGTAGCTCACCCCCTGGAAGGTGGCGAAAATGATCTCCCACACCGCGGTGATCGGGAACATCGGTATGCGGTTCTGGAAAAAGCGGGTGCCGTCCTTCATCTTAAACAGCATCCCGTACAGGAACACCGGAATATAGCAGGCGCGGGGCGCGGTCTGGCTCAGCATATACAGCGTTTTTGTGGAGAACTTATCGCTGAGCTTGTTGTATTTCGCGAAGCCCAGCGGCTGGAAGAACACGCTGGGGATCCCGGCGAAGGTCTCGAACGTGGTCATGAACAGCACCCAGCGGTAATAGCTGTTGGTGAAAATACCCGTGCTGAACGAACCGAGGGCGTTGGAGATCATGTACATCAGCACCGGCTTGTTGGTAAACACGATGCGCAGGGAATCGCGGATGCGGGGGATCTTGATGCTCTGATGCACGCGCTCCTTGGCGATGGTGGAATACCACATCAGCACAAGACCGGAAACGATGCCGGTGAACGGGCCGAAGAACATCAGCGTGCGTCTGATCATATCCGCGCCGGTGCGCCCGTCTGTGGATTTGATGAGGCCGTTGGTGATAAAATCGAGCATGAACTCGATGATCGTGTTCGGCAGGCCCGCGTAAAACAGGTTGCAGTATTTGGTGACCGCCAGCAGCCTGCGGCGGTCGCTGGGGTAAGGCGTTACGGTGGAAAGATAGCCAGAGGTTGCCACGGCGCGGAAGTTGCCCACGGTTTCCATCAGCAGCTCCAGCACCACGTAGGCCACGAATTTGGGCATGAATTCGGTATCGGCGATGTGCTCGGGCGAAAAGAACATGGGCAGCAGCCAGAACACGCTCACCACCACGGCGAACGGGATACCGCAGAACAGGAAGTAGGGCACGAATTTGCCCCAGCGGGTACGGGTCTTTTCTACGATGCCGCCGATGATGAAATCGTCCATCACGTCCCATATGCCGGCGAAGACGTTATACAGCGACTGCTTATTGAAGCCGATCTGCAGGATGCTGTCCACAAACAGCTCCTTCTGGCCGTCGATATTGAAGCCGGCGCTGCCGTCGAAAAGCATGTAGCCGACGGTCTCCTTGCGCGAGACCACTCTTCGGTCGACCTTGGTCATTCTGCCGAGGCGGCGCTCGACCTGCTCGTCGGTGCCGTATTCGGCGATCTCAATGGTTTTCTGCTTGTTCAGATCATCCACGGTGCTTCGCCCCCTCTTCTTCTTCCAGTTCGCGCTCCCGTTCTTCTTCCATTTCGGCAAGGGCTTTCAGCATTTTGCGCCGGATATCCGCCCGGCTCATGCCCTCTTCTACGTAACGGAAGTATTCTTCGCTGGGCAGCCCGCCGATCAGGCAAGGGGTGTATTTGACCGGAATGCCCTTTTTGAGCAGGAACAGGTTATACAAAAACAATACGAGAAACAGCGCGGCGTACAGGATCGCGCCGACGCCGGGCGCGGCGGCAGCGCCGCTTTCGCTGAAGATTTCGCCGAGACGTACGCCGTTGGCGGCGGCAAGGCACAACGCGCCCGCGGCGCAGAGCAGCATAAAGCCATAGGTGACGCCCACCCTTACCTTGCCGTGTTTTCCCAGCGACATCGTGATCAGCGCGATGCTGACGATGATCATAACGGCGGAAACCAACAGCAGCGCGGCGGTAAGGCAGACGGGGTCCTTCAGCGCTTTGCCCAGCACCGCGCCGATACCGGCTTCGTTGAGCTTCCGGTATACGCCGATCACGTTCACGCCGCCCTGAGCCGTTCTGAGCAGCGGCAAAAACAGCGCCCCGACGGGCAGGAGCGTGAGCACGATGCGCAGTATCGCGAAGACGCTCCCGGCGTAGGCCGCCTTCGCCCGGTCAACGCGGGGCTGGAACAGTGCGTGCTCCTTTTCGGCCTTTTCGGATTCGTCCAGCAGCCGCTGGTTGGAATCGTAATAGATCAGGTTTACGCCGCACCCGGGACACTCCGGGCGCCAGTCCGCAAGGCGAAGCTTGCGGCCGCAGCGGGGACAGTCAGCCATCGTTTTTTACCTCCTTTGGAGAAAGAAAAGCGTTCGGAATGAATTCAGAGGAAGATATTTCAATTCGGAATTCGGAATGCGGAATTCGGAATTAAATGAACATGAACAAAATAACTATTTCGGAAAGCGGAGATTTTTTTTATTCGGGATTCGGAGTTTTTTCAGAGCGGAAATATTTCAATTCGGAATTCGGAATGCGGAATTCGGAATTGTTCCATCTTTTTTTTCATCATTCATCTTTTATGGTTTTCTGTATTTTTTTGCACGTATCGGCGATGACGTCGCCGGTGTGGACGCCGCAGGAATTGGTTTCGTGGTAATGGCTGCGGCCGAAGCGGTCCGTCGCGCGGCGCAGATACGGCATTTCGCCGTCCAGAACGAAATCGTTCTTTGCCATCGCGTAGCCCGCCATATCGTTGGTAACGCCGAAGATCATCAGCCGGTCGTTGCCGAAGATCTCGCTGAGAGGCGTGGGATTCACCTCTTCCCCCTCGCCGGTGGCGGAGGTCTCTTTTCCCTCGTAGCCGCCTGCCCAGACCAGCTCGGGGAACATCTCCCCCGGCATCGTGAGGATCTGGGTATCGCCGAGGCCGAGGTACGTGACCTCCGAAATAAAGCCCGTGCCGGTGGACGATACCGCCGCGCATTTACGCGCGTTGAACACGCCCAGCGTGTTTGCCAGCAGCAGAACGAAGTTATCGAGCGGCATGATGAAGGGCTGGCTCACCACGGTGATCCCGGCGGAAAGCTGCCGTTCGTTTTCGATCTCAAACGCCTTTTTGCCGAGCAGCGCGCCGCCTAAAATCGTGCGCTCGGTGCCGTCTTCCCCGATCTCGCCGATATCGGTGGCGCCGATGGCGGAGATCGCGTACATGATATTGACGTCCTGCCGCCGACAGATCTCGCGCCGCATGTAGCAGGGGTAATCGGCGCTGAGCAGCGTGTTTTTGCCGCCCATGGTGTTGGGGTGCGCGGGGAAATTGAGGAGCCACGTTTCTTTTGAGCCGTCGTCCGGCACGAAGCGGAAGCGGTGCAGCAGGGCCCTCGTGTAATACGGCGCGCGCCAGCGGTGCAGAAGCTCCGGCGCGTTTACATTGCCGTAAAACAGCCTGCCGGGCTTGCGGCTGAGATACGCTTCTTCGCACAGCTCGGCGATCGTATTTTTGATAAAGCGCATATAGGCCTTATCCTTGCCGGATTTCGGCAGCGGGCCCCAGTAGCCCATCGTGTCCACGCCCGCGTGGGTGTGGGTGCAGCTCACGGTGATATGGCGGCAGCCGGTGCGCACGCAGAAGGCTTCGAGCGAATCGCGGATCTCCTTTACCTCGTACCCGGTGAGTCCGATCAGATCACAGCTCACCAGCACGATCCCGCCGTCGCCGCAGCCGATCCACATGGCGGAGGCGGTGATGGGGTCCAGCACGCCGGTGATGCGTTTGGCGATGCCGTAGCCCGCCATCCAGTAGGGATGGGTCTTGTAGTTTTTCGGCGTGATATCGCGGGTGGCGAAACCGATGTCAAAAACCGTACCGCCGGGGTCGCCCAGCGTGATCTTATGCGCCGTCGGGATCACGGGGACGGGCCCGCGGGCGATCTTCCGCGCCTTTTTCAGGGTAAAATCACGCGCCAGAGAAAAGAGGGCGTCTGCAGGGGACATTCTGTTCACCTCACTTGCGGCAAAAGCCGCGGATTTGTTGTGATTTCAGTTGATCTTCCACCGGATCTGCTTGATCACGGCAGGGCCGTCCGGCTCGTCCTTGGCGTAGAACACCGTGAGCAGAGAGCCGTCGTCCAGCTCGGCGGTGGCGGGATAGCCGAGGTCGGAGGATAAGCCCCGATCCCACAGAACGACGTCCGTTTGCCACGTTTCGCCCAGGTCGGTGCTGAACATCAGGCGGACGCCGTAGGGCTTATCCCGGTAGCCGTAGGCGCAGATCAGCACGCCGGAGGAGTGCAGGCACAGGTGGGGCGGGGAGCCGCCGCGGTCGGCAAGGAGCTGCACGGGCTCGCTCCACGTAACGCCGCCGTCGGCGGAGCGGGTCTGGAACACGGTGAACGCCCTGTCGTCACGGAAGTGGCAAAGCAGGTCGCCGTTCGGCAGCTCGATACAGCTCGGCTCGCAGGCGTTCACCGGCGCGCCGTTTTTATATACCGGCGGCACCGCGCCCACAAAACGCATCGTGCCGTCGGGGTTTATTCTCCACGCCTCAACGCGGTTGTTTTCGGTAAATACGTCGTCCTCGGCGAAGGTGCGGCCCAGCCAGAGAAGCGTGCCGTCCGAAAGCGCCGTGGGGCCGTGGGGCGAAGTGACGGGGCTGATAAAAACCTCGCCGAAGGTATTGCCGCCGTCAAAGCTCAGGCGGTAAGTGGCGCCGAGGAACCGCGCCTCGTCCTCGTCGGAAACGCCGTCCACGTACGCCATAAATTCGGCGTTATCGGGGTTCCAGCCGCGCTGCGCGGCGCGCGTATTGTTGAAGGAGGTAACGATCACGCCGTTTTCGCCGAACGGCACTACGCCCGCGTCGCGGTCGTCCAGCGGGGTGTTTATGACCGCCGCCGGGGCGGTATAGGTGCGGCCTTCGTCGGCGCTCGTGATCATCACCGCCTGCCCGAAGGGACACACATGGGCGCGGCGGAAGCCCGAGCACGCCACGGCGAGAGTGCCGTTCTGCAGCCGGGCGATGCTGGGCCAGCCGAAATAATTGCCCGGCCCCGCGGGATTCTCAAGGATCGTGCGCGCGGGCTCGAGCACCTCGGGCCTGAACGGCTCGGGCGCGCGGGGGGAAGGATCATAAGAAGAAGTGTTCTGCATGGGATCAGACCTTTCAAACCCAGATCCCGCAGTTTATCTGCGGAACCAGTCGGAGATCGATTGAAACAACGCCCGGAACCAGTCGATGACGCGCCGGAAGAAGTTCCGCCCGTCGCTTTCGGCGGGCGCGCCGCCCTCGCTGCCGGAGGGTTCCTGCACGGGAGCGGGGTCCTCAATGGGGAAGCGCTCTTCCCAGCCGAGCCGGGAAGCGATCAGGTTCGCGAAATCGCTGTTGTTCACCGCAGCGCCTTCGGCGAAGAGATCCGACGCGCAGTATACGAACACAGGCACGTCTTTGCCGGTGTGCGAGGCGGAATGGAAGGCGTATTCGCCGGAAGCGTCGTCGGCATACAGGTTGCCCGTTTCATGGTCGGCGGTAACGATCACCATCGTATGTCCGTCCTGCCGCGCGAATTCCACGGCGGCCTGCACGGCGAGGTCAAAGGCGGCTACGGCCTCGGCGGTATCGGCGCGTTTGGAGGGATAATCCACCGCGCCGTCGTCGCCCGTGTCGTCGCTGATCTTATCGATGTGCGCGCCCTCCACCATCAGGAAGAAGCCGTAAGGCGCGTCCGCGCTCAGCAGAGAGAGCGATCTCGCCGTCATCTCCGCCAGCGTGGGAGAGCTCTTCGAGGGGGTCAGCTTCCAGCAGTCGGAGGGCAGCTGCGCAAAGCTGCGCGTGCCCGTTTCCAGCGCGCGGAGCTCCGTCACGTTCGAAACGTAGGTATAGCCGTGTTCCGCTGCGGCGGTCTTGCTCACGGTGCTTGTTTTCGCGCCCCAGATCAGGTCGAAGCCCGACGAAAGCTGCTGCGCGGAGATATCTTCGGCGTTATCGCGCGAGTCGGTATGTACGGAAAAGCCCCCGGGCGTGGCGCCGTTGGTCTTGTCGGTGGTAACGATACCAACGCGCATGCCGTGCGAAAGGGCGTTTTCGGTGATGATGCGCGGCTGCAGGCCGGTCTTGTTCATGTCCGACGGGAACACGCAAAGCTGCCGGTTCGTGATGCGCACCCCGCAGGAGAGCGCCGTGGCGCCGGCGGCGGAATCCGTGACCGTGTGGGAATAGGACCGTGTGCGCGACCAGCCTGAGAGATCGGCGCCGCTTTCCATAAAGAGGGTATAGCCCTCCTGCTCGGCAAGGCGCAGATGATTCATGCCCATGCCGTCGCCGATCATGAAGATCACGCTGCAGATCCCCTGCGACGCCGCCTCGGCACGGGGAACAGACAGGCAGGCAAAGCAAAGGAACACGAGCAGCAGACTCAGAACAACGGATATCGGCTTTCTGAAACGCTTCATAAGAACAACCTCTCTGAATGATCCGCAATACGGACTCTTTATAAGTAATATATAACATAATATCAGCGTTATTTCAATCTTTTTTGTGATGATCGCCATGTTTTTTCAAAAAAAACCTTTCTCCCCTCCCCCCGCCGAAAAACCTTGACGCAGCGCCCCCCTTCGGGGTATAATCTCAAATGAAAAAAGAACGTTTAAACAACGAACCTATTTCATTCCGTGATTCCGCATTCCGAATTCCGCATTCCGAATTCCGCATTCCGAATTCCGCATTCCGAATTCCGCATTAAAAAAACTTCTCTCACACACACCTGCTTCCCCAACAAAATAGACTGAACCGAATCGGAGGTTATCCTATGCC
>JAFRSZ010000125.1 GCA_017439205.1 Clostridia bacterium | reverse complement strand
TTTGTCTTAATTGTTTTTTCGTACGACGGCGCAGGCATTTTGAACGCCGCAGCTTTGTTTCTGTACGAATGACCCGGGCTGTTCACAAAAAACAGTCCGGGTCGGTTTTTATTACTCTTCTTTATTCTTTTGTGATCTCAACGGCGTAAAGGTGTTCGCAAGCCACTTCTTCCGGGTCGATGGGCGGGAAAATCAGCTTCAGTCTGCCGCCGTCGTTTGCCGTTCCGATCGGCGCGGGGTGGCTCAGCAGCCGCGCTTTTGCGCCCGGGGCGTAATCCACCGCATCCAACGTGATCTCGCCGAAGGGGAAGCGGTTCAGGATCGCAAAAACCTTATCGCCCTTCTTTGTGTAGTATACGCCTTTCTGCTGTTTTGCGGTATAGGCGCGTGTGCCGTAGATCGCGTCGCCGTTTACCTTCAGCCAGTCGCCGATCTGCGTGAGGCGTTCCTCCATGATCACCGGGATCGTGCCGTCCGCCGCGGGGCCCACGTTTAGCAGGAAGTTGCCGCCCTTGGATACCAGATCGCACAGCATTTCGATCAGCTCTTTGGCGCTCAGGTAATCGTCCACGCCTTCGATGCGGTTGAGCCCGAAGCTTTTTCCGATGCCGCGGCACTCCTCAAAGGGACGGTCCAGCGTCACGTCCGTGATCGCTCCGAGCTCGCCGCCGATGATGCCGTATTCGGTGGTGAAATTGCCGCCGAGCCTGCCGCGGGTCTCTTTGCCCCAGCGGTCGTTCGGCACGATGAAGTCCTTCACCGGGCTGTCGTTATACAGCCACGTCAGAAAATCAGTGGAGTGCCACACGCTGCTGGGGTGGTCCCATTCGCCGTCCGTAAACAGCGTGTTGGGTTCATATTTCACGATGAGCTCTTTGAGCATCGGCAGCAGGTGCTTCAGCGCGTATTCCTCGGGATCCTTCAGGTAAAGCGGGTTGTACCACTCGTACACCGAATGGTAAACGCCGAAACGCACGTCGGTTTTCGCGAGCGCGGCTTTGAGCTCCGCCAGAAAATCGCGGTGCGGGCCGACGTCCACGCTGTTCCAGTTCCAGGCGTAGTCGCTCTTGTACATGCAGAAGCCGTCGTGGTGCTTTGAAACGAAATTGATGTATTTCGCGCCCGCGCGCCGAAACAGTTCCGCCCAGCGATCCGCGTCGAACAGTTCAGCTTTGAAGCCGGAAACGAGATCTTCGTATTTTGCCTTGCCGTAAACGCGGTCGTGGAACGCGACGACTTCGGGCTTGCCCTCTTCAAGCTGTTTCGCGTACCACTCGGCGTAGTCTCCGTTTTTTGTGAATGCCGGTACCGAATAGACGCCCCAGTGAATAAATATACCGAATTTCGCGTCCGCGAACCATTCCGGCACAGGGCGGGCGTTCAGGGATTCCCAGTTGTTTTCATATTTCATAAAAGCACCTCGCTCTCTTTTCTAAAGTATACCGCATCTGTGTATAAAACGCAATTATTTTTTTTAACGGGCTTGAATATTGTATATTTTTATTGTATACTATGAATATCTGTAAATATATAATAAGGAAGTGTACCCTTTACCGATGACAGACGCTTATATCAAAGGACTCATTTCTTACGCGCTCACCCACGGCCTGATCGAACCCGCGGACGGCGTATACTGCACGAACGCCATCCTTCAGCTGATGCGGCTCGACGCCGTTTCCGACGATACGCCCCCGGCTGACGACGTGCCGCTTGAAACGATCCTGAACGCCCTGTGCGACGACGCCGTTGCCCGCGGCGTGATCGAAGACGGCATTACTTACCGCGACCTGTTCGATACCGCGCTGATGGGCGCGCTCACGCCCCGTCCTTCGCAGGTGATCGAACGGTTCAACGCGTTATATAAAGAGGATCCCCGCAAGGCGACCGACGATTATTATCGTTTCAGCTGCGATACCAACTACATCCGGCGCGACCGCATCAAAAAAGACCTAAAATGGCAGTATACCGGCGAATACGGCACGCTGGACATCACCATAAACCTTTCCAAACCCGAAAAGGATCCCAAGGCCATCGCCGCCGCGAAAAACGCGCCGCAGGCCGGCTACCCGAAGTGCCAGCTATGCCGTGAGAGCGAGGGCTACGCCGGGCGCGTCAATTTCCCCGCACGGCAGAACCACCGCATCATCCCCATCCGCATCCAGGGCGCGCCGTGGTTTTTCCAGTATTCCCCCTACGTGTACTATAACGAGCACTGTATCGTGTTCAACGCCCGCCACACGCCCATGGTGATCGACCGTTCCGCCTTCGCGAAGCTCTTCGATTTCGTTACGCTGTTCCCGCACTACTTCGTGGGCTCCAACGCCGATCTGCCCATCGTGGGCGGTTCCATTCTCTCGCACGAGCATTTCCAGGGCGGGCATTACGAGTTCCCGATGGAGCGCGCGCCCATTGAAAAAGAGATCGGCTTCGCGGGCTTTGAGGACGTAAAGGCCGGTATCGTAAAATGGCCGATGTCCACGATCCGCCTCACCGCCGCCTCCGCCGACCAGCTCGTGGAGCTTTCGGACCGTATCCTCACCGCGTGGCGCGGCTATACGGACGAGGC
>JAFRSZ010000124.1 GCA_017439205.1 Clostridia bacterium | reverse complement strand
GTGATTTTGCGTTCTGAAGCCCCATAAATCGGCCGTAAATCCAAATGCCGGAACGGCGCGCCCGTATGGAGCTGGACGGACGATTATAAAGCGGCCGTGACGTTCACATGCGCCCGCGGCGACGATACCGAAATGAAATCCATCCGTGAGCAGTGAGAGCCCCGGCAGGCTGCCGATCGGACCCCCGTTTAAAAAGGACCGGCTGCAGCCGCGCGCTCTGCGCCTGAAACAGACCAAAAAAAGGGGACGCGAGCTGTGCAGAGATATTGCCGGATATTTCTCTTTATATCTCAACATAACCAAATAGCAGAATGGCGTAAAAATGGCGTAGACGTTTTTCCCGAAATCATCAAAAAAGGAAGCTGTGTTTCACCCACGAGACACAGCTTTTTTTCGTTGTTTATGATATGGTTTTTTTCATTTTGTAGAACTGCTCTCCTATTTGGAAGCCGACGGCCCCGTTGCAGGATTCCACAATGTCAATATCCTTGTCCTGAACTTCCCGAATACCCTTTAACAGATCAAGAATATCCATTGGCGAAAACATGTTGTCATTTGCGTCCTGCGTGTTTGAAGCGTTTTCGTATTTCTTCAACCCTTCTCTTAATACTCTTTTCATTGTTTTTACCTCACAGTTTGAGTGCGTTTGTAACGGAAATGAGAATTGCATTCCTACATATACGGCACTCCTTTTTTATTTTTGTGTTGCTCTCTGCCGGATAACGTTTTTCCAACGGACGAGAACGGAACGCACATCTACGGGTTATATATCCGCGTTCGGATATCATAAAAGGTTTTGATAACTTTTATGGCGAAGAAAGAAAAAAGGAGAGCCAAATGCTCCCCTGAAATTCTCACAGTTTATTCATCAAGGTCGGTTAAACCAAAATCAACTATGACGATTTGACCTTGTCTTTCTGATTGGATTTAACAAAAACCTTCCCCTGTTCAATAAAAAGTAATTGTTGTTCTGACGTCATTGCGCGAAAGACGCGCAATAATTCATCCTCGATAAATGTGTTGCTGTTATTGGCATGTAAATCCAAAAGAAAATCTGTTGAAACACGAAAATAGGTTGCAAGTTTTTTCAATGTTTCAAAATCAGGTTCGCTGCTGCCCTGAACATATCCCCCCATTGTTGACGGTGCTATATTTAAATCATTGGCAACCTGTTTTTGCGTCAGGTCAAGCTCTTCGATTAGAGAACGCAGTTTTTCACAGAAACTCACATTTATCACCTCTTGTTTATTGTAAAGGAAGAGGAATTGATATTTTCAAAAAAAACGAGAATATCGTTGACTGAACGAGAATCAAGTGATATAATAATTCTGTTATTTTAATAAATAAGGGCTTTATTATCATTACGAAAGGTTTAGAAAGATGAGTAAATTTACAAAAGAAGAACAAACTGAAATTGTCAGGTGGGCATTAAACCTCGAAGCGGCAATTGAGAGCGAACAAACAGAATTGTCCCGCCTTCGGAATGAAAGATTCAGGAGCTGTCCTTCCGCACCGGAAAGAAAGATCATCAATCAAACAGTGCAGCACGTAAAACCGAAGTATCCTGAGGCTCCGAAAACGAACTATTCTTTTACACAGTATCTTGAAGAAGATTTAAAAGGCAATAAATCCATATTCAGTAAAATTTATTCATCCCATCCTTTCGTTCGCGGCATAATTCTTCAAGTGATTTGCGGCGTGCTGTTTAGCGTTTTTATTGCTTGCTATCTTGGAAATGGCGCTTTGGGCGTTATCATGAAAATCTTCTTTATCCCAGCAATCTTATGCGGTGCAGTCTCCGGATTGATGTTTCCGGGGGCGATTGTATATTGGTTTATGAAAAAATCTGACTATAAGAAAAAAAGGTCTGAATTGAATGCTGCCCTTGCGAAGCAGCCGGAGTATGTTAACGCAAGAATTGCGGCAGAGCGTAAGGCAAAAGAACAAGAGGCTGCTATGGCGGCGGAGCTGAAGGAAAAGCAGGAAAGCTTAGACCGGGCATACAAAGAGGCAAAAGAAAACTACGATATGGTTGTGGTCCCGCAATATAATCAAGAACTGGAACAATGGACGTCTGTACATGAATTAAAAATCAAGGTTATCAGCGACGACCTGAAATCCAACCAAAATGCTTTGGAAGAATTGTATCAAACGACGGCTTTAATTTCAAAGAACAACCGCAGCCTGCCAAAATTGATTTGGCTTTATGATGATATGAGCACATCGGAGCATGATATTGAACGTGCAACAGATTTGCTGAATAATGAGAGACAAATTGCAGCGACAACAGCAACAACTTCAGCAATAAAAAGTATGCACGCGGATATGCAGGCAGGTTTCAATTCTGTTTATTCTGCAATCGAAGAAGGCAATTATGTAACGTCTGATATGGCGTCCGAATTGGCAAAAACAAGACGGAATATTGCCCGGGGAATTGCGATCGCCGGCGTGCAAAGGCATAATACCAATAGACATTTGAAGAGCACAAACAAGATGTTTGAAGAGTTAAGCAAAAAATTCGATTGAGGCTTACAATAAAAAACAGCAGCGACTTTTTCGGGGATTACCTCCGACCAGGTCGCTGTTTTTTATAAACAATAACAGTTCTTTTCCTTTATTACCGATTCACCCGGAATCGAGCAGCTTTGATAATAAATCTAAACCAATTTCTATAAAAGAACGCATTTTTCCCGTGAAACGCGCAAGGGTATTGAATTTACGTTATTTCTTTGCTATAATGTATACCGAAAAATATCCGGAGGGCGCCCCCTCCGCAGGAGATGTGATAAAAAATGAAATTAGGCATCGTGGGCCTGCCGAACGTAGGCAAGAGCACGCTTTTCAACGCATTGACCAACGCCGGGGCGCAGGCGGCGAACTACGCCTTCTGCACCATAGAGCCGAACGTGGGCGTGGTGGCGGTACCGGATAAACGCCTCGACGCGCTCGCCGAAATGCACCACCCCGATAAGATCACTCCCGCCACGATCGAATTCGTGGACATCGCGGGCCTCGTGCGGGGAGCCAGCAAGGGCGAGGGCCTCGGCAACAAATTTCTGTCGCACATCCGCGAGGTGGACGCCATCGTGCACGTGGTGCGCTGCTTCGAGAACGACGACATCATGCACGTGGAGGGCAGCATCGACCCGGCGCGCGATATCGAAACCATCAACATGGAACTGATTCTGGCCGATCTGGACGTGCTGCAGCGCCGCATCGACCGCGATACCAAGGCCATGAAGGGCGATAAATCCCTCGGCGCGAACATCGCCTTTTGGGGCCGCGTAAAAGAAGCGCTCAACGAGGGCGTCTGCGCCCGCGCCGTGGAGATGACGGACGACGAAAAAGAGGCGCTCGACACCGTTGCCCTGCTCACCTCAAAGCCCGTGATCTACGCCTGCAACATGAGCGAGGACGACTTCGCCGGAGACATCAACGCCAACAAATATTACCTTGCGGTAAAGGCCATCGCGGACGCCGAGGGCAGCCAGACCCTGCCCATCTGCGCGGAGCTTGAGGCGCAGCTCGCCGAGCTCGAGCCGGAGGAAAGAGAGATGTTCCTTGCGGATCTGGGCATCGGGCGCAGCGGTCTCGACAATCTGATCGAAAAGAGTTACGACCTGTTGGGGCTTATGAGCTACCTCACCGCGGGCAAGCCCGAGGTGCGCGCGTGGACCATCAAAAAGGGCACCAAAGCGCCCCAGGCCGCGGGCAAGATCCACTCCGACTTCGAGCGGGGCTTCATCCGCGCCGAGGTGATCTCGTTCGACGACCTGATGGCCTGCGGCAGCATGGCAGCCGCCAAAGAAAAGGGCCTCGTGCGCAGCGAGGGCAAGGAATACGTGATGCAGGACGGGGATATCGTGCTGTTCAGGTTCAACGTATAAATTGGAATTTGTCGCGCTGTTCAATTAACAATTAACAAAGAACAATTAACAATTTCGGAAAACGCTGCGCGTTTTGATTATATAGGGGAACAGCCATAATATCAGATAACACCTATATAAACCGATGGATTATAATCGGGTAAGGGCGGATTCTCACCTGTCGGTTCGGTCGGTGCTTCTGTGGCATACGCCACAGAGATCGCCACCGGCGATCCGCACCCTTCATCAATTGTTAATTGTTAATTTTT
>JAFRSZ010000123.1 GCA_017439205.1 Clostridia bacterium | reverse complement strand
GTTAAAATGGTTATGAAGACACAATCAGGGGACGGTTCCCTGTCTTTACTTCATATTTTAATAGATGGGAAGCATATGGGGGATCATATACCGCCCGGTACTGCTATACAAGAACCATATAATACCATCTATTTTTGAAAGGACGAAATTATGATCGAGATAAACAAACAGAACTATACAGAACACTTGAATAAAAAAGAAGGGGTGATTTATTCGTTACACGATGATTTGCTTAGCGTTTTCAATATTGATTTCTTTTCTAAAACAGCAGCTATAACTGTAAGGAAAAGTTATCCACAAAGAAAAGATATAAAGATAATAATTCAAGACATTATTTCTATAAACTGTACAAACGGCTGTTTTTGGGGCAAAGACTATGCGATTTACGCAATGGATATAGATTCAGATCCAGAGAAAATTTGCTTGTATTTAACGCAGCCGGATTCTCTCGAAAAATGTCCGGAAGAATATTATGCATTCGATGAGTATATACACATCTGGATAGGATTGATGTCAGGCGATGTAATAAATATGATTTGTAAAACAATATTTTTGGAAGATATACCATTGGAATAAAGACAGAGGACGGTTAGAATAAAGACAATAAAGACATAAAGACAGGGGACGGTTCCCTGTCCTGACAAGCGAAGACAAGGAACCGTCCCCTGTCTTTAGTTTTTTAATAATACAAAAAGATAATAGATTAAAAGGATCCACATATGAAAAAAACGATTACATTTCTTGCTTTAACGGGACACGTTTTGTTGTGTTTATATCAAATCCTTTTATGTCTGTACAATTGTTCTTCATTTGTAAATGACATGATTGGAAAAACAGGCGAGACGATATGTTATGCAATATTCGCACCGAGTGAAGATATGATAATCAAGGTCGCCCCGTGGTGGCTGACAGGTATGGCGGCAACTTTCATCATCATTGTGATAATGATAAAAAATAAAGCCGCAAAATATTCGATCCCGGTATGTGTAACGCTTGCTGTGGCAATCATTGTTTTCGGAACAATTCCTAACGGGTATTATTTTTCAGAGCAAATATACAATCTTATTTGCTGGGCGGCAAGCTGTTGGTATCTGTTTGATATTATTTATGTTTTACGGTATTTTATAACAATCAGGGGACGGTTCCTTGATTGATCCGGCTTCCTGAAAAGGCTGCAAAAAGAGATTGGTCAATCAGGGGGTCAATCAGGGGACGGTTCCTTGATTGATCCGGCTTTCTGAAAAGGCTGCAAAAAGAGATTTGACGGCAGGCGAAGATTCAGTGAAATCGCGGCCCCGGCCGCGGTGAAATCAACGTCTGCAACGTTGGTGAAATCCTCAGACTTCGTCTTCGGGTGAAGTGAAATCAGTCCATCACCCGCCGCAGGCGGATTTCACCCCAAAGGGATTTCACCCACCTCGAGTGGATTTCTCCCGTCCGACAGGACGGATTTCGTTGAAATAAAGACAGGGGACGGTTCCCTGTCTTTTCTTTTTGTCCTTGTCGTGATAGTCATTTTATTTGAATGAAGTCGGGCTGCGCCCTGATGAAGACAGTGCCGTTGGCACTTAATGAAGACGGCGCAGTAAACTGCGCCTGATGAAGCGAAGTCGCCCCGGCAAACAAATTAGCTCCGCAGGAGCGTCTTCATTCGCAAAGCGTCTTCATTCCTTCATTAGCCCCGACAGGGGCGACGTCATTGAAAAAACCGCCTTTCGGCGGTTTTTTCTGGTCCGAGTGGCGAGACTTGAACTCACGGCCTCTTGACCCCCAGTCAAGCGCGCTCCCAACTGCGCCACACCCGGATGTGTTCCTGAAGAACACGGGTATTCTATCACATCCAAAAAGAAAAATCAATAGCTATTTTGCATTTTTTTTATTTTTTTATATGTGCCGTCTGATTGTTTTCATTTGGTCGGTTTCTTTGAAGCCGCGCCCGATTTTACGGGCTTTTCCCGCTGCGAGAACGCAAGGATATCTTTCGTGATCTCTTCATCCTCCGAGATGAAGCAGTAATTCATCCCCGATACGATCACATGCTCCAGCAGCGTGATCCCGGCGTTGCGCAGCGTTTGAGAGAGCGTGACCGTGGCGATCTTATCCGCGTAAGAGGGGAGCGCCATGCTCGCCGGGTGCGAATGCGCAAGGATTACCTTCGTGCTTTTGTGCATCAGCGCTTCTCTTACCACTTTCTTCTGGTCGATGAAAACGTCGTCACCCGAGCCGTCCGCAAGGAATACCACGTCCTGCGGGTAAAACCGGTCGTTCAGGAGCAGCAGAAAGGCCTTTTCGTAACAGCACCCGATAAAGTAGGGGTACAGGTAATCCGCCGCGTCCTGCGGCTGTTTGATCTGCCTGTGCTTCGGGCGGCGTTCCATTTCGGCTCTCTTGCACACGGTCGCAAGCGCCCTGATCGCAACGGCGGTATTCTGCCTTACGTAGGGGAACTGCCGCAGTGAATCGTAACGGGCTTCCATCACGCCGTGCAGAGAGCCGAAATGCTCTATCAGCTCGTCCGCCGCTTTTACATAGTCGTAATTCCTGATGGAATAGCTCAGAAAGATCGACAGCAGCTCGTTGTCGTCCAGCTCATCTGCAGGCGTATTGCGGAATCTTGCCCGAAGCCGAAGCTTCAGGTCCTTCAGATATGCTTCCTGTTCCAGCTCCTCAGGTGTTTTCTCGCGGCGCACCATCTGTTTCCTCCGGCATCGAATTTATCTTGCGCTCAGTACGTTCTTTTCATAGGCCCTGATCTCAGGCAGATAATCGGATACCACCTGTTCTCTCTTGAGGAATTCCTCCCACACGTCGCCGAACGGCGCGGTCTTCAGCGCTTCCTGTTTCACCATAAGGGCGGTAAAGTCGGCGGCGTCCTGCAGTTCTTTCAGGTCCGCGGGCTGCAGCAGCGCGAACAGCAGCGCTTTCTGCACGTTTCTCACGCCGGTCACCCATGCGGAGATGCGGTTGATGCTGGCGTCGAAATAGTCCGTTGCGATGAATACGCGGCCCAGCGCGTCGTTTCTTACGATCTCTTTGGCGATCTCTTTGGTTTCGTCGTCAAACAGCACCACGTGGTCGGAGTCCCAGCGCACCGGGCGCGTCACGTGCAGGGCGATCTTTTCGTTGAACAGCAGCAAAGACGGGATCTTGTCGCTCACCATCTCGGTGGGGTGGTAGTGGCCGTTGTCCATCAGCGGCGTGATGCCCTTTTTGGTGGAATACGAGAGGCAGAATTCCGCCGAACCCACGGTGTAGCTCTCAAGACCGATGCCGAACACCTTGCTTTCCAGCGTTACGTATACCTTGCTCCTGTCGTAGGGCGTATCGAGGATCTCGTCCAGCGATTTCTTAAACCTCGCGCGCGGGCCGAGGCGGTCGGCGGGGATATCCTTGTACCCGTCCGGGATCCAGATGTTCATCACGCAGGGCACGCCTGTCTCTTCGGCGAAGTATTCCGAGATCTTCAGGCACGCGATCCCGTGGCGTACCCAGAAGGCGCGCACCGCTTCGTCGGGAGAGGAGAGGGTGAGGTTATCCTTCACCATCGGGTGCGAGAAGAACGTGGGGTTGAAATCGATGCCCATGCCGCGTGCTTTGGCGAAATCCACCCACTTTTTGAAGTGTTCGGGCCGGATCGCGTCGCGGTCAGCGCGGTCGCCGTCAAAGATGGCGTAGCAGGCGTGCAGGTTCAGCTTCTTTTTGCCGGGCATGAGTGAAAACGCCCTGTCGATATCCGCCATGAGCTCTTCTGGCGTGCGTGCCTTGCCGGGGTAGTTGCCGGTGGTCTGGATGCCGCCGGAGAGCGCGTCCGCGGTGTCAAAGCCCGAAACGTCGTCGCCCTGCCAGCAGTGTACCGAAACGGTAACGTCCTTCAGCGCGGAAAGCGCCTTTTCAGCGTCAACGCCGAGCGCGGCGTAAATGGATCTTGCTTCTTCGTATCTGTTCATGGTATGTCCTCCCAAATAATTCTGTTTTTCAGTATACCATAAATACGGATAAACGCAAAGTATTTTTTGTAAATTTGATATGAATCAATAAAATTTATACAAGATTATTTTAATTTGCGTCTTGAATTTACCAAAACGGTATGTTAATATAGGTAAGAATTAAAAAGAGAGGAATGATCACCGATGGGCATTACATCCAGTTGGGGCGTTATGTTGGGCAGATATACCTTCAAGCGTTTTAACGAATACACCACAAAGGCAATGGAAACGCAGAACCGGATCCTTATGAAGATCCTGCATGATAATCAGGACTGCGAGCTCGGAAAAAAATACGATTTTGCCAATATCCACTCGATCCAGGAATATCAGGATAAGGTGCCGCTCTCCACGTTTGAAGATTATGCGCCCCTGATCGACCGTATGTTGGAGAACGACGATAAGAACGTTATTACCAGCAAGAAGATCCTGCGGTACTGTTCCTCTTCCGGCAGCGTCGGTAAGCCCAAAATGCAGCCGAAAACCTTCCGCGATATCTGGAGCATGCAGTGCTGCGGCATGGCCGCCACGCCCGGGTGCGCCGATAAATACTTCCGCGAGCACGGCCTCAGTAAGCTCCCCGGCCAGCGCGGTCCGCTGCTTATGAGCCTCAACGGCGGCAGAACCAAGTTCGGCGTAAAGGTGAACGGCGCCGGTCAGGTACCGCTTGACAACCTCCGCCCGATCCTGAAATACTTCATCACGACGCCCGAAGACATTCTGTATCCCGAAGATGAAGAGAATACGAACATCCCGTATTTCCAGCTCCTTTTCGCACTGCAGGACAGAAAGGTGACCTACCTCGGCTCCATGGTGATCACGCTGCTCTCTACGATGTTCGAGTATCTTGAGAACAACTGGCAGATGATCTGCAACGATATCGAGCACGGCACCATTGATCCCAGCATCAAGTGCCCTGAGTCTTTGCGCAAAAAGTACGGCCACAGAAAGCCCAATCCCAAGAGAGCCGCCGAACTCAGAGCCATCTTCGAAGAGGGCTTCGATACGGACGTGCCGGTTGCCAAGCGCATCTGGCCCGAGCTTGCATGGGGCTACGGCATGATCAGTTCCACCCTTGCCGTATATATGGAGAAGCTGAAGCGCTATATGGGCGACCTGCCGATGCACAACATGGGCTACGCCGCATCCGAAGGCTATATGGCAATGCCGGTAGAGCTGAACGTGAACGATTACGTTCTGCTGCCGCGCTCGCTGTTCTATGAGTTCATCCCCGAAGACGGCGACGATACCCAGCGCCCCCTCACCCTCGATCAGATCGAGGTGGGCAAGAACTACGAGATCATCGTTACCAACTGGTCCGGCTTATACAGATACCGCATCATGGATATCGTGAAGTGCACCGGTACGTATAACAACTCCAAGCGCATCGAGTTCCTTTACAGATCCAACCTCGGCCTGAACGTTGCCAACGAGAAGACCTCCACCCAGATGCTTGACCACGTGGCCGCCGAAATGCAGAAGCATTTTGACGTGGACTTCAAGGGCTTCAGCTACTATCCCGATACCAAGCCCGAGGTGCCGCGTTACGCCCTGTACGTGGAGCCCGAAAGCGAATTTATCGGCAAGTACAGCCTTGATGAGATCGAGGAGTTTTTCGACGAGACCTTCAAAGAGACCAACGAGAAGTATGAGAAATACCGCCGTTGGGGCATGCTGGATAAGCCCGTGGTTTACGAGTTCGAGCCCGGCACCTACGACGCGTACAAGGCGAGCCTTGTGGCGCAGGGCAGAGTGCTCAACCAGATCAAGCCCGTTACCGTCATCAATACCCCCGAGCGCG
The DNA here is from genome assembly GCA_017439205.1 of Clostridia bacterium. Classification (GTDB taxonomy): domain Bacteria; phylum Bacillota; class Clostridia; order Oscillospirales; family Acutalibacteraceae; genus RUG806. The sequence goes on along the minus strand of JAFRSZ010000123.1, from coordinate 13,747 downwards.
AAGAGTTCTTCTTTGCCAGAGTAAAGAAATAAGCGTTGACCCCACCGATCACGGCAGCCCCGCGCTGCCGTGGTTTTTTTCATGTTCCCGTTGTTCCCGATGTTCCCACAGAAAAACATATACCTTCAAAACGCCTATATATATGTATGAAAAAAACGGGAACATCGGGAACATTTTAAAAGATTTGTTGCTATATAAGGGAAAACCGGCCCTGAAAGGCGGGAACAAAAACGGGAACAAAGCGGGAACATCTAAAAAAAACGGGAACAAACAGGTTTAGGTCACACATGGTAAAGCGTTAAATTGTAATTTGTCGCGCTGTGCGCGTCAATGAAAAATTAAAAATGAAAAATGAATAATTGATGAAGGGCTCTGCCCTTACCCGATTATACTCATCGGATAAGCAGGTCCTTTCTTCTTTCGTAAAGCTTTTTTTTATATAATCAAAACGCGTAAGCGTTTTCCGACATTTTTCATTTTTCATTTTTCATCATTCATTGAGCGTAGCGCTAAACTGAAATTTGAGGTATTATTATTGTCCGATGCAATACAGTTAAGTACAGTTCAGTTCAGTAAAGATAAGTCCAAAGCAGGTAAGTGCAGTTCAGTTAATGTTATTATTTCGACCGGCTTTATACAATTTAATATTGAATTTCAGAATACCGTTTGCTATAATAATAATATATTTTTACAAATAAGGAGAGAGATGTATGAAAAAGACGTTTCGCAGGTCCCTGGCGATCCTGCTTTCCGCGGTTTTGCTGCTGAGCGGCCAGATGATGCTGCTGGGCGCTGCCGAAGAAAACCTCGAGGCGCAGTATTACCCCTCCATCGTGATCCCCGGCGTGTTCCAGTCCGACGTGCGCCTGTACGATGAAGACGGCAACGAAATGCTCCGTTCGGACGGCACGCCCTACGACAAGCCGTTTTATCTGGACGCCACGTCCGATATCGTGAAGACCGCGCTGAAGGAAGGCCTTCTGCCCATCGGCAAAATGCTGCTGCTGCAGAAGGATAAAGACGCCGCCGCGGCGCATGCCGTCGCGTCCGTATTGGGCGAGGTTCTGGGCGGTAGGGTAAAGAGCGATTCAGAGGGCAATTTCGTTTATAACGTGAAGGCCGTGAAATATAACACCAGCCTCGCGAACCTCCCGGCGTACGACAGGGAATACGCCCTCGACCAGATCCCGCTGCGTGATTTCGCCGCAAAGGCGGGCCTTGACCATCTCTATTTCTTCTCTTATGAATCCTTCGGCAATCTCTATGAGATCGCGGGCGAGCTGTACGACCTGATCCAGATCGCGAAGGAGGAGACCGGCAGCCCCAAGGTGAACCTCGCGCCGATCAGCCAGGGCGGGTCGCTGTTCAACGCCCTGATGCAGCTCTATAAAGACAGAGGTCTCAACATTGCCGACGATATCCACCGTGTGGTTCTCGTGGTGCCCGCCGCGGACGGCACGGCGATCCTCGGAGACATTTATCACTACGGCCTGCTGGACGACGACGGCGCGCTGTACGGCTATATGTTCCCGTCGCTCCTGGACGACGATCAGGAGTGGCTTTCATACCTGATCACGCTGATCCTGCGCTATATCCCCAACGCGGACGTGAACAACATCCTCGATATGGCGGTGGACGTGCTGATCGAGGATTATCTCGAAAACAGCACCTGCATGTGGGCGCTGATCCCCTCAAAGGATTACCCCGCGGCGCGCGATAAATACCTTTCCGATCCCGAAGACGCTCTGATCCGCGAGCAGACCGACTGGTACTATAACGCGCAGCTCAACCACAGGGATTATATCCTTGAGGCGCAGGCCGCCGGCGTGGATTTCTTCGATATCGTCGATTATAACGTATCTCTCTACCATATCTGCGATTCGTGGGACAAGGTGAACGCGGACGGCGTGATCCATACCGATTCCGAATCGCTCGGCGCCACCTCCTACGGCGTGGACGTGAAGCTGCCCGAGGGCTACACGCAGGCCAATACCTACTGCACCGATCCCGCGCACAACCACATCGATCCCCTCGGCGTGCTGGACGCATCCACCGGTATCCTGTGCGAGACCACCTTCTACTTCTGCGGACAGCACCATGAGAGCACCGCCCGCAACGAGGTGATCATCGGCCTTGCCTCGCGCCTTCTGTACGACGACGCGTTTTGCGACGTGCATTACGACCCCGCCTACCCGCAGTTCAACTACGGCAGAGATTCCAGAAAACTGAAGAATCTCTATAACCAGTGGAAAGATTACGACGCGTCCGCTCTGCCCGCGGATCAGCAGGCGGCCCTTGCCGAAGCGCTGCGGGACGCCGCCGCGGCCATGGACTCCACCGTGATGCCGCAGGAAGAATTCGACGCCGTCTGCGACCGCCTCTATACGGTCGCCTATGAGATCGAGAACGGCAGCGCGCCCGATATCTCCCAAAGCAAATTCATGCAGGCGCTCACCAAAATCTTCAGGTTCTTCAGCGAATTCATGCTGAAATACTTCGGCGGAAAGGGGTATTCCGATATCCTGTTCGGCAGATGATACGTAAACAAAGTGAAAAAATCGCGTAAAATTTATGTTTTTCACGCAAAATAATACTTGATTTCGGCATCGCGCTGTGATATAATTTCGCAGTACTACGCACGCGGGCGGATTGTTGCGTGAAGTGCGCGGGCAAAAACCGCGTCCCGCAATAAAATGAACCCCGCGGAGGATAAACTAAGGAGGATAAAAAAATGTCAGTAGTATCAATGAAACAACTGCTTGAAGCAGGCGTACACTTCGGCCACCAGACCAGAAGATGGAACCCCAAAATGGCTCCCTATATCTTCACCGAGCGCAACGGGATCTATATCATCGATCTCCAGAAGACCGTGAAGAAGCTTGACGAAGCCTACATGTTCGTTCGCGATATCGCTGCGAACGGCGGCGAGATCTTCTTCGTGGGCACCAAAAAGCAGGCCATGGATTCCATCAAGGAAGAAGCCGAGCGCTGCGGAATGCCCTACGTGAACGCCAGATGGCTGGGCGGTATGCTCACCAACTTCGTCACCATCAAGCGCAGGATCAGACGTCTTGAGCAGCTCAAGGCCATGGAAGACGACGGCACGTTCGATCTGCTTCCCAAGAAAGAGGTTTCCAAGCTCCGCGTTGAGAGAGAGAAGCTCGAAAAGTTTATGGGCGGTATAGTCAACATGAAGCGTCAGCCCGCCGCCATGTTCATCGTGGACCCCCGCAAGGAGCGCATCGCCGTTCTTGAAGCCAAGAAGCTCGGTATCCCGATCGTGGCGATCGTTGATACCAACTGCGATCCCGACGAGATCGATTACGTGATCCCCGGCAACGACGACGCGATCCGTGCCGTGAAGCTCATCGCCGGCGCTATGGCAGACGCCGTGATCGAAGGCCGTCAGGGCGAGCAGGGTTCCGCCGCCGCCGAAGCTCCCGCCGAGGAAGCCGAAGAGGCCGTTGAAGCCGCAGAATAAACAAAACGTGAAATGCCCGTACAGCGTGCGGGCTTTCATTTGATAATTTGAGAAAAAATCAGGAGGATTATATTATGAATTTTACCGCTAAAGACGTTCAGGCCCTCAGAGAAAAGACCGGCGTCGGCATGATGGACTGCAAGAAGGCCCTTGTGGAAGCCGACGGCGACGTGGAAAAGGCCGTTGAGATCCTTCGTGAGAAGGGCCTTGCCTCTCAGGCCAAGAAGGCCAGCCGTGTTGCCGCCGAAGGCAATATCGGCGTATATTCCGACGGTAACGCTTCCGCTCTGGTCGAGCTGAACTGCGAAACCGACTTTGTGGGCAACAACCCCGAGTTCAAGGCGCTCTCCGCCGCAATCGCAAAAACCGTTGTTCTCGCCCGTCCCGCCGATCTTGACGCGCTGAAGGCCGCCACCATCGCCGACGGTACCGTTACCGTAGAAGAAGCGATCCAGGAGCTGTTCCTGAAGATCCGTGAAAACCTCAACCTCCGCCGTTTCGCCCTCGTGGAAGGCACTGCCGTTTCCTACATCCACGGCGGCGGCGCGATCGGCGTTCTGGTGACCTTCGATACCAACGCCGCCGATCAGGCTGCGTTCGCCGAAATGGGCAAAAACGTTGCGATGCAGGTCGCCGCGATGAACCCCGAATATCTGAGCCAGGCGGACATCTCCGCCGACGAGCTTGCCAAGATGAGAAATATCACCGTGGAAAGCACGCTGAACAATCCCGATACGCTTCCCAAGCCCATCCGCACCAAGGTGTTCGATAAGGCCATCGCCGCCGGTATGCTCAGCGAGGCTGACGTTGCCGCGTATGAAGAGCAGAAGAACAACCAGTTCCTGTTCAACTTCCTTTCCGAAGAAGCGAAGGCCGTTCTTGCGCAGGTCGCCGTTGCCGATAAAGCCGTTTACGAATCCGACGTGATCTTCAGCAAGGCGATCGACGGCCGCATCAACAAGCAGATCAAAGAGATCTGCCTGCTTGACCAGCCCTTCGTGCGTTCCGATCTGTTCGAGGGCAACGTGGGCGGTTATATTGGCAGCGTTGCGAAAGCGCTCGGCGCCGAGATCAAGGCCACCGGTTTCGTTCGTCTTGCAAAGGGCGAAGGCATCGAGAAGAAAGAGGATAACTTCGCTGCCGAGATCGCCAGCATGGTAAAATAATTCGCAATACTTTAAGGCACAGTCATTTGCTGACTGTGCTTTTTTCGTGGAGGAAAACAAAATGCATCAGATCATACGTTTATGGACGCCGGGCGAAACGCCGCTTCTGAACGCCTCTTACGGCGATTTTGAGCCGGATATCGAGCTTTGGCTTCTGGAAGACGGCAATACCCATCCCTGCGTGGTTGTGATCCCGGGCGGCGCTTACGCGGGCGTGTGCGACGGACACGAGGGCAGAGAGATCTGCGAATTGCTGAACGACGCGGGGTATTCCGCCGTGATCCTTCATTACCGCGTGCACCCCTATTGCTATCCCGCGCCGCAGCTGGACGCGCACCGCGCCGTGCGCACGGTCCGGTTTTTCGCGAAGGAATGGGGCGTATACCCGGATAAGATCGGCGTGATCGGCTTCAGCGCCGGCGGTCACCTCGCCATGTGCGCGGCTCTTGATTTCGATTACGGCCTTGCCGAAGGCGATGAGATCGACCGCGTCTCTTCCCGCCCGGATAACGCCGCTTTGTGTTACGGCGTGCTGAGCCTTGACCCCGCGATCACCCATATGGGCACGCGCGAGAATTTTCTGGGCGATAACGATCCGGCGCTTGCCGAAAAATATTCCGGCGAAAACATGATGCGCCCCGATATGCCGCCGTTCTTTTTGTGGCATACGTCGGAAGACGGCGCTGTGCCGCCGGAGTGCTCCCTTCGTTTCGCCTCCGCCCTGATCGGCAGCGGCAAACAGTGCACGCTGCATATGTTCCCGCAAGGGGAGCACGGCCTTGGGCGCGCAAAAAACACCCCGTTGGCGAACCAATGGGGCGAACTGTACGTGAATTGGCTCAACTTCGTGAACGGCTGATCACAGCAGCGCCGCTGCGGCGGTATCCAGCAGCAGAACGGCGTCCCGGTGCAGACGCAGTACGGAGGCGGGGCAGCGGGGAGAGATCGGCCCCTTCACCGTGTTGAATATCGCTTCCGCTTTCGCGCCGCCGGTGGCGATCAAAAGGATCTTCTTCGCGTGCATGATCGAGGCGATGCCCATCGTGAGCGCGTATTCCGGCATCTTTGAGTCGGTGAAATAGCGGCTGTTCGCTTTGATCGTGCTCTCGGTGAGCCTGATGCGGAAGGTGCCGTCGGTAAACGCGTCGGCAGGCTCGTTGAACCCGATATGCCCGTTCGTGCCGATACCGAGAAGCTGCAGGTCGATGCCGCCGGCCGCCTCAATGGCTCTGTCGTAAGCGGCGGCCTCCGCGTCAAAATCCGCGGCGTTGCCGTTTTCGATGTGGATGTTTTCGGGCTTTACGTCCACGCTGTCGAAGAGGTTCTCCTTCATAAAGGTGTAATAGCTGTTTTTATCGTTCTGCGGCAGGTCGCAGTATTCGTCCAGGTTGAACGTGGTAACGCCGGCAAAGCTGAGCCTTCCGGCGTTATATCTTGCGATCAGCTCTTTATAGGTGTTCACCGGGGAAGCGCCCGTCGCAAGCCCGAGCACCGCCGAGGGGTTGGCTTTTACCGTCTCTTCAAAAATATCCGCCGCACGGCAAGCGAGTTTGTATCCGGAATCAAAGATCTCAATCTGCATGGTTTCATTACCTCCGCTTTTATGGAAAAATTATAGCGCGAAAGTGCGCCGGTGTCAAACAAAAATATTTTATGCTGAAAATATTCTTGTAATTAATACATTTTTATGATAAAATTACTTAAATATGACAAGAGGAGAGATATTGATGGCGGATGTTCCTTCTTTCCGTTCCTCGTTGAACGGCTTTAACCGTACGGACGTTCTGAATTATATCAAAACGGTGCTGGATGAGAAAGCTTCTCTTTTGTCGCAGCTTTCGCAGGCACAGAGTGAACTGGGCGAATACGCGGCGCGGATCGCATCGCTCGAAATAAAGCTCAATGAAGCCGCGGCGGACCGGGAGAACGAAGAGACGATCGGCAGAACAATGACCGACGCGCGCCGTTTTTCCGACGCGATGATCGACGACGCCCGTCAGAAGGCCGATGAGATCCTGAATAACGCCGCGGATACGGCGGCCGGGCTGAGCGATAAGCTCGGCGGGATCACCGAAGAGGCAGAGAACGCTTCCGACGATATCGTGTGCGCTTTGGATGAGATCCGCAATAAGCTTTACGCTCTGCAGGAGTGCCTGCAGGATTTCAGCCGCGAAGTGAAAGAGAACGGCGAGCCTGCCGACCCGGCGGAGCCCGAAATCGACGCTGAGGAACCGCCCCTCGAAACCCCCGCGCCGCAGCGGATCACGGTACGCAGGGTAAAACGCTGAAATGGATATCAGAAAGATACACACAGGCAATCTGAAAGAAGAAGCAAAAACGCTCTGTGCCGGAGAAAAGGTATTCCTGTCCGGCACGGTTTTTACTGCGCGCGACGCGGCGCATGCGAGGCTCTTCTCGATGCTGGACAACAACGAACCGCTCCCGTTTGAACTCAGCGGCGCGGTGATCTATTACGCGGGCCCCACGCCCCGCAAGCCGGACGGTCAGATCGGCTCGTTCGGCCCCACCACCTCCGCGCGGATGGACGTTTTTTCGCCGCGTCTTCTCGATCTCGGTCTGGCGGCCATGATCGGCAAGGGAAACAGAAGCGAAGAAGTGATCGCGTCCATCAAAAAGAACGGCGCGGTGTATTTCTGCGCCGGCGGCGGCTTCGGCGCCCTGATCAGCAAAAGCATCACCGATATGCAGGAGATCGCCTTCCCCGAGCTCGGCTGCGAAAGCGTCAAGCGCCTTGAGATCCGCGATCTGCCCCTGATCGTAGGGGTGGACGCAAACGGCAAAAGTATTTTCAACAGAGAGAACAGAAACCGAAATGGATAAACAGAACCTGCTCGCGCTTCGCAAGAAGATCATACAAAAGGATTTTGCACGGCTCAATCCCATGCAGTTCAAAGCGGTCACCGGCGTCAACGGGCCGCTTCTGATTCTCGCGGGCGCCGGCAGCGGCAAGACCACGGTGATTGTCAACCGCATCGCCTGTCTGATCAAATACGGCGAAGCCTATACCTCCGATGAGATCTACGCCGACTTTCTGCCGGACGCCGGGGCGCTGATGGAGCGTTACCTGAACGGAGACGCCTCCGTTTACGAGGATATCCGCCCGCTGCTGAGCGTGAACGCGCCGAAGCCCTGGCAGATCCTTGCCATCACCTTTACGAACAAGGCGGCAAACGAGCTCAAAGACCGGCTGTCTGATATGCTGGGCGAACCGGGGGGCGAGATCTGGGCCAGCACCTTCCATTCCGCCTGCGTGCGCATCCTGCGGCGGGAATGCGAATCCATCGGCTTTTCTTCGCATTTCACGATCTACGATACAGACGACTCCAAACGCATGATCAAAGACTGCCAGCGGCAGCTGAACATCGACGATAAATATCTTTCGCAGAAGACGGTGCTCAGTGAGATCAGCAGGGCCAAGGACGAACTGATCGGGCCGGAAGACTACGGCACCGACGGGCCCCGCGGCTACGACCGGAAAAAAGAAGATATCAAGAGGATCTATACGCTTTACCAGCAGATGCTGAAAAACGCCGACGCGATGGATTTTGACGATATCATCGTGAACACGGTGCGGCTGCTGCAGGAGAATCCGCAGTGCAGGGAATACTATCAGCGCCGGTTCCGCTACATCATGGTGGATGAGTATCAGGATACGAACCATGCCCAGTATGTGCTGGTCTCTCTGCTCGCCGAAGGGCACAAAAACATCTGCGTCGTTGGCGACGACGATCAGAGCATCTACAGCTTCCGCGGCGCGAACATCGAGAATATCCTCAGCTTTGAAGAGCAGTTTGAAAACGCCGCCGTGATCCGGCTGGAAGAGAATTACCGTTCCACGAGCACCATCCTGGACGCGGCGAACGCCGTGATCGCCAACAACACAGAGCGCAAGGGCAAGAACCTCTGGACCTCCAACGGCAGGGGAGATAAGATCGAGCTGCACACCTGTACCGACGAACTCGAAGAGGGCCGCTTTATTGCCGACAGTATCATCGAGAAAGCCGCCGACGGGCGCAGTTTTTCCGATTTTGCCGTTCTGTACCGTACCAACGCCCAAAGCGCCAATATCGAGCGCGCGCTGGTGCGCAGCGGCATTCCTTACCGTGTGATCGGCGGCCACCGGTTCTACGACCGCAAGGAGATCCGCGACGCCATCGCATACCTTTCGGTGGTGGCGAACCCCAACGATAACGTGCGCCTGCGCCGCATCATCAATGAGCCGAAGCGCGGCATCGGCGAAACCACAATGAACAACGTGGGGCTGATCGCTTCTCAGCTCGGCGAAAGTATGTTCGACGTGATGCGGCGGGCGGACGAGTACAGCGCATTGAACCGAAGCGCGCCCAAGCTGAAGCTTTTTACCGAGATGATCGAACATTTCGCCGGGCGGTTTGAAACCGGCACACTGGCGGACGGCCTGCGCATGATCCTGAACGAGACCGGCTATATCGCCGCCCTCTCGCTGGATGAAGAAACCAAGGAGGAGCGCATAGAAAACCTTGACGAGCTCTATTCCACGCTTGCCCGGTACGAGCAGGAAAACGGCGAAGACGCCACCTTGCAGGGCTTTCTCGAAGAGGTCGCGCTGCTTTCGGATATCGATAACTACGACGAACAGCTGGATACCGTGGTGCTGATGACGCTGCACTCCGCAAAGGGGCTGGAATTTCCCGTGGTGTTCCTTGCCGGTATGGAAAACGGCCTGTTCCCGTCCATGCAGAATATCGAAGAATCGCACGCGCTGGAGGAAGAGCGCAGGCTCGCATACGTCGGCATCACCCGCGCAAAAAAAGAACTGTGCCTCACCAACGCTTTCTCCCGCATGCAGTACGGCAAAACGGCGGTGAACCCGCCCTCCGTATTTCTGGAAGAGATACCGAAAAGCCTGATAAACAATACGTCTCCTGCGTCCGGCGGGAGCCGGTTCGGCGGTTTCGGTTCCTTCGGCGGTTATTCTAAGAGCGGCGGCTACGGCGGCAGATCGTCTTCCTTCTTCTCGGGCAGTTCGTATGACGACGACCGCGATTACGGCAGTCCGTCTTCTCGCAGCGCCGGTACCTTTACGCCGTTTTATACGCCGCCGGCAAAAAAAGAAGCGCCGTCGGCAGGCGCGGCGCTGCGTTCCGGCGATCAGGTTAAACATAAAAAATTCGGTATCGGCATGGTTCTTTCCGCCGCGCCTCTGGGCAACGACGTGCTTCTGGAGGTCGCGTTTGAAAGCTGCGGTACAAAAAAGCTGATGCAGAACGCCGCAAAGCTCGAAAAGCTGTAAAAAACGTCAGAAATCCGAAAACGGCGCGTTGTTGATCAGCTTGAAGCTCACCGCTTTTTTCTCTTTGTCAAAACGGTAAATGCTGAGTATCAGGCCGATGCCTATGTAAATGCACAGGTTCGATGATCCGCCCGCGCTGAAGAACGGCAGCGTGATGCCGATCACGGGCAGAATGCGCAGGCACATGCCCACGTTTACGATCGTCTGCGCGCCGAGCATCGCGGCAAAGCCGTAGCACATCAGCTTCGTCGCGCCGAAGCGGGATCTGTGCCCCGTATACATCACCTTCGCGATGATCAGCAGGATCAGCAGCATGGCTGCGGCGCAGCCGAGAAGCCCGAGCTCTTCGCCGATGCAGGTAAAGATCATATCGTTCTCCGCCTCGGGGATCGCGTTGTCCACCTGGGTGAGCGCGCCGTTGAACAGGCCCTGCCCGGTGAACCCGCCGGAGGTGATCGCCTTGATGCCCATGTTCTGCTGATACATGATATCCGCGTAGCGATCCGGGTAGAAGAGGCCCAGAATGCGGTTTTTCTGCGTGGTGTCGAATATAAAATACCAAACCGCAGGCGCGGCTGCAACGGCAAGCGCGCCGCCGATCAGAAAATACCGCAGCTGCACCCCGGCGCAGAACATCATGATCAGAAAGATGATGATAAAGATCAAGGCGCTGCCCATATCGCCGGTGAGCGCCACCAGCCCGATCGGGATCGCCGCATGCGCGCAGAGCAGCAGAATGTGGAACAGATGCGTGATCTTGTCCCTCACCAGCTCCAGGTGCATGCCGAACGTGATGATAAAGCCGATCTTCAACAGCTCCGACGGCTGAAAATACAGGCCGCTGGAGCCGATGGAAAGCCACGTTTTCGCGTCCGGGCGTTCCACGGGGCCCTTGCCCCAGATAAAGAGCGAAAGCATCAGCACGATACACACCGCGCCGATCACCGGAAACATCTTCGTGATAAAGTTATAATCAAAGAAAGAAATAAACACGGCAAGGATCCCGCCGAGCGCTACGGCAAGAAGCATGGTGCGCGCGTCGCGTGAGATGATGCTGCCCTCGGTAAGGGTAGCGCGGGTGGCGCTGTAAACCATCAGAATGCCGTAAAACGACGTGATAAAGCAGAGAAACAGCAGAATCAGGTCCGTTTCTCTGATCACGGTCTTTATTTTCAGAATAAGATTTCGCATAATACGGTTCCTTTAATGGAATATGTATCTATTATATAGTTTTGGTTGAACGATTTCAATACCTTCTTTTCGGGAGTTGAAAAAATTGCAGGAATTTGTTACCCACAGCGAAGCGCAGACCATGTCGCTCGCCGCCTCCGTATGCCAACGGATCGGCGCGGGCAGTATCGTTCTGTTCTCCGGTGAAATGGGCGCGGGCAAAACCGCCTTCGTGCGCGGCGCCCTGCAGGCTTACGGAAACGGCGCGTTCGTTTCCAGCCCTACCTTCGCTCTGGTGAACGATTACGGCGGCAGCCCGCATATCTATCACTTCGATATGTACCGCGTGCAGGACGCGGACGATCTGTATTCCACCGGTTTTTTCGACTACGTGCGGGAAGACAGCATCCTTTTCATCGAATGGAGCGAGAATATCCGCTCCTTTATCGAGGACGCTTACGCCTCAAACGTGGTTTCGATCGACATCCGGAAAACGGAGAATGAAAATGAACGGATCATATCCGTAAGCGGAGGAGCGTTCTGATGATCATACTCGGCATTGAAAGCTCCGCGGTATCCGCGGGGGCGGCCGTTGTCAAAGACGGCAAACTGATGGGGGAATGCTACCTCAACGTGGGGCTGACCCATTCCGAGACACTGATGCAGCTTGTGGAGAGCTGCCTGAAAAACGCAGGGCTCACCGTGGCTCAGGTCGACGCGTTCGCCGTGGCGGCAGGCCCCGGTTCCTTTACCGGCGTGCGCATCGGCATCTCGGCGGTGAAGGGGATGGCCTTCGGCGGCGATAAGCCCGTGTACGGCGTTTCCACGCTGGAAGCGCTTGCCTGCGGGGCGCTGATCGAAGGGAAGCTGATCGTTCCCGTTATGGACGCAAGGTGCCGTCAGGTGTATACCGCCGCGTTCGTTTACGAAAACGGAAGCCTTGTGCGCCGCGCGGAGGACGCCGCGCTCCCGCTCGATACGCTTTACGCTTTTCTGAAAGAACAGAACCTGCCTGTGCTGCTGCTCGGGGACGGCGCAAAGCTGACGGGGGCGTTCCTGCGGGAGAAAAACGACGTGTCTTTCGGGCTGTTTCCCGAAATATTTCAGTACCAGCACGCTTCCGGTGTTGCATTCGCGGCTTATATGCGGTATAATAACGGCGAGAAGGGGCTTTCGGGAGACGCCCTTCTTCCAAGCTATCTCAGGCTGCCGCAGGCAGAAAGAGAAAGAATGAAGGGAGAACAGAAAAAATGATTGCACTGGGTTCCGACCATGCGGGCTATCCGCTCAAAGAAGAGATCAAGGCCTATCTCGATTCCAAAGGCATCGAGTATACCGACTGCGGCGCGTACAGCACCGATTCCGTGGATTATCCCTATCAGGCGAAAAAAGCCTGCGATCTTGTGGTCGCCGGCAAGGCGGAGAAGGCGATCCTCTGCTGCGGCACCGGCATCGGTATCTCCATCGCGGCCAATAAGGTGAAGGGCATCCGCGCGGCATGCTGCACCGATTATTTCAGCGCGAAGTATACGCGCATGCACAACGACGCCAACGCCCTGTGCCTCGGCGCCAGAGTGATCGGCCCCGGCGCGGCGATCGAGCTCGTGAACGTGTTTCTCAACACCGAATTCGAGGGCGGCCGCCATCAGAGAAGGGTAGACCAGATCACCGAGATCGAAAACATGCAGTAAACGGAAAGAACAGCGATTTTTCGCTGTTTTTCTTTTTGATATTGCTTTTTGCACGCGGATATACTATAATATCATCAACAAAAGGAAAGGATGTTTCAAGATGTCGAACATAACTATCACAAACCATCCCCTGATCCAGCATAAGCTCTCTATCCTCAGAGATAAGAATACAGCGTCCAAAGAGTTCCGCGCCCTGATCGGCGAGATCGCAATGCTGATGTGCTACGAGGCCACCAGAGATCTCGAGCTCAAGGAAGTGGACGTTGAAACCCCCATCGCCACGGCGCACGTCAAAAAGCTTTCCGGCAAAAAGCTCGCCGTGATCCCGATATTGCGCGCAGGTCTCGGCATGGTGGACGGCATGATCACGCTGATCCCCTCCGCCCGCGTGGGCCACATCGGCCTTTACCGCGATCCCGATACGCTGCAGCCCGTTGAGTATTACTGCAAGCTGCCGCACGATATCGGCGAGCGCGACGTGATCGTGGTGGACCCCATGTGCGCCACCGGCGGTTCCGCCATCGACGCGATCACCATGATCAAGAAGAGAGGGCCCAAGAACATCAAGTTCATGTGCACCATCGCCGCGCCCGAAGGCCTCAAGGCGCTGCAGGAAGCGCATCCGGACGTGGATATCTACTGCGCCGCGCTGGACGATTGCCTGAACGACCACGGCTACATCGTGCCCGGCCTCGGCGACGCGGGCGACCGCATCTTCGGCACCAAATAAACATAAACAATTACGGGACCGGTTCTTCGCCGGTCCCGTTTTTTTGCTTGTTGCGTTCAAATTACAGTTTATCGCGCAGTTCAATTAACAATTAACGATGAACAATTAACAATTTCGGAAAACGCTTACGCGTTTTGATTATATAGAAAAGGCTTTACGGAAAAAGGAGAAACCTGCTTATCCGATGAGTATAATCGGGTTAAGGGCAGAGCCCTT
>JAFRSZ010000122.1 GCA_017439205.1 Clostridia bacterium | reverse complement strand
CCGGAGGCCCGCGCCGCCCCGCGAACCATAGAATTCAACATATGTTAATTACAAACAATATGTGTTGGTGTTTCGCTTTGTAATTAACAGTTTCAAATATTATACGCGGCGGGGCGTCGAGACGCCGCCCCCTACGGGGAGGTATTCCGAACCGCTCGCTAAATTCCAATTTGAAGTACATGAGAGGTAAAGCGCTTTTTAATAATTATCTTTAATATAAAGAATGTTTATTTATAATTGTACTTGATTATTTTTACTCTTGTATTTCTTTTATATTTATTATATCATTACATAAATGATTCTGTTTGTGCGGGATCGTTTGCGCAGGCGCAGTATCTTCAGCCGTGTTTTGCGCGGACAAAAGAAAGAAAGGAATGAAGACATGAAGAAATCATTGAAATGCATACTTTCCGTGATTTTAACGGCAGCAATGCTGCTCACCGTGATGCTTCCCGCGTTCGCGGCAGGCAGCAAGGCCGCCGGCAACAAGGTCCGTCTCAGCTTTGAAAAGGTTGAGAACGGCCCGGATGCGCTGCATGCGGGCAAGGCTGTGAAAAACGGCCTTTCGCAGGCGCTGCCCGTAGGAAACGTCCGCGTTTCGATCGTGCTGGACGAAAAGAGCACTCTCGAAAGCGGTTTTTCCTCCAAATCGGTCGCCTCCAACCGGCAGGCGATGAGCTACCGCCAGAATCTGCTGCAGCAGCAGAACGCGCTGGCCGACAAGATCTCGAAAGAGATCCTGGGCGGCAATAAGCTCAACGTGAAATGGAACCTTACCCTTGCGGCGAACATCATCTCCGCCGAGGTTCCGAGCGTTGCGATCGACAGGATCGCGAATCTCTCCGGCGTGAAAAAGGTGGTCGTTGAGCGCCAGTATTCTCCCGCCGTTGCGAGCGTGGGCGATACGGTAGATCCCAACATGGCGACCTCCACCGAAATGACCGGCGCGGCTCAGAGCTGGGCCAACGGCTATACCGGCCTCGGCAGCACGGTGGCGATCATCGACACCGGTATCGATACCGACCACCAGAGCTTCGACGCAGAAGCGTTTGAGTTTGCGGTGGAGCAGAGCGATAAAGAGGCTGCTCTGATCGACGAAGATTACGTAGACGACCTGATCGGCTACACGAACGCCGGTTATCTGTACGGCTTCACCGGTTCCGACGCCTACATCTCCTCGAAGATCCCCTACGCCATCAACTATGTGGACGGCGATCTCGACGTGACGCACGATAACGACAGCCAGGGCGAGCACGGCTCCCACGTGGCGGGCATTGCCGCGGCGAACCGCTTCATCGCCACCGAAAACGGCTTCGAGAGCGCGCTGCTGCTGGACGACGTTCTGACCCAGGGCGCAGCGCCTGACGCGCAGATCCTTGTGATGAAGGTATTCGGCAAGGGCGGCGGCGCTTATGATTCCGACTATTTCGCCGCCATCGAGGACGCGATCATCCTCGGCGCGGACGCCGTGAACCTTTCGCTCGGTTCCGCGAACCCCGGCTATGCCACCGACGAGACCTATCAGGACCTGCTGGATGCGCTTCCCGATTTCGGCACGGTTGTGAGCATTTCCGCCGGCAACGCGGGTATGTGGGCGGACGAGAGCTACTACGGCGTCCTTTGGGACAGCGACGTGAGCTTCGATACCGTAGGTTCCCCCGGCTCCTTCAGCAACGCCCTCACCGTGGCGAGCGTAGATAACGACGGCGCCACCGGCCCGTATTTCGTTGCGCACGGGTACGGTATGGATTATCCGATGTTCTACACCGAGACCACCGGCGACGGCAAGAACGAGCCCTTTACCACCCTTGCGGGCGATCGGGAATTTGTTTATATAGACTCCCCCGGCTACGCCGAGGACTTTGAGGCGGTCGCCGACGTGCTCGAGGGCAAGATCGCCATCTGCAACCGCGGCGACAACACCTTTGTTGAGAAGTGCACCAACGCCGCAGCCAACGGCGCGATCGGCGTGATCATTGCCAACAACCAGAGCGGCACCATCAGCATGGCGCTCAAGGGCTACAACTACGAAGCCCCCGCCGTTTCCATCACGCAGGAGGACGCTTACTATCTGGCCAACCTCTTCTCCGATAAAGTGACCGATGACGACGGCAACGTGCTTTACTACACCGGCACGATCACCGTGGGCGACAAACCGATGGTGAACGATACGCATCCCGATTATCACACGATGAGCTCGTTCTCGAGCTACGGCGTGCCCGGCGACCTCTCTCTGAAGCCCGAGATCACCGCCCCCGGCGGCAACATCTATTCCGTAAACGGCCTCGTGCCCGGTGGAAAGGCTTACGAGAACATGAGCGGCACCTCTATGGCAGCTCCGCAGATCACCGGCCTTACCGCGCTGCTCGCGCAGTATATCCGTGAGAACGACCTTGAAGAAAAGACCGGCCTTTCCGCGCGTCAGCTCGCGCAGAGCCTGCTGATGTCCACCGCGGAGCCGATGATCGACCGCTACGGCGTCTTCTATCCCGTATTCCAGCAGGGCGCGGGCCTTGCGAACGCCGACGCCGCCATGAACGCGAAATCCTATATCCTGATGGATGAAATGTGGGATTACGCGGCCGACGGCAAGGTGAAGGCCGAGCTCGGCGACGATCCCGACCGTATCGGCGAATACGAAGTGGGCTTCTCGCTGAACAACTTCAGCGACGAAGACGTGGAATATGACCTGTACGGCTATTTCTTCACGCAGTATGTGGAGGATTATTACGATCCGCTGCTCTATTATGACGGCACCGCCGATTTCATCAACGCCGACGTTTCCTTTACCGTGGACGGCGAGGCGTTCGATGCCGAAGGCGCTCTGATCTACGACTTCAACGACGACGGCGTGTCCAGCGTTGCGGACGTGCGCTTCCTGCTCGACTACATCGTCGGCAACGAGGAGGAGCTTTTTGCCAACGCTGAGAACGCCGACTACGACGGCGACGACGACGTGGACACCTATGACGCCTACCAGATCCTGAAGGCCATCGGCGGCGTCACCGTTACCGTGCCCGCAGGCGGCAGCGTAAACATCGTGGCGAATATCGTGCTCGATCCGGATTCCATCGGCGACTACGACAACAACGGCAACTACGTTGAGGGTTATATTTTCGCCGATGAGCTCAGCACCGCGGACGGCGCTTACGGCGTGGAGCACTCCATTCCCGTAATCGGCTACTACGGCAGCTGGACCGAGCCCTCGATGACCGACCTCGGCAGCGTGCTCGAATACGATTTCGGCATGATAGACCGTTATCCCTACGTCGTAGAGGATGAAGACGCTCCCAGCGTACAAGGCTTCCTTGTGAGATACGCGGGCGAGACCGATACCTACTATCTGTCCGGCAACCCCGCCGTATACGACGACGAATACCTGCCCGAGCGCAACTCCTTCAAAGCGAACGACATGCTCAGCAGCGTAAAGACCACGCTGATCCGCAACGCCGCCGCTTCCCGCTTCTTTGTGACGGACGCCGACGGCAACGTGATCCATGAACAGATCGGCGGCCGCGTGGAGAGCGCGTTCTACTACGCGAACCAGGGCGCCTGGTATTACACCAGCAACGAGATCAAAACCAAATATACGCCCGAAGACCTTCAGGAGGGCGACGAGATCACCTTCAACCTCTCTTACGCGCCTGAATACTACGTAAACGAAGACGGCTCCGTGGATTGGGACGCGCTGGGCGACGGCGCTACGATGTCCTATACCGCCGTGATCGACAACACCGCGCCGGAACTCAGCGACGTTGTGATCGACGGCTACGATCCCGAAACCGGACTTTGGGATACGCTCACCTTCACCGCGACGGATAACCGCTACATCGCCGCCATTGCCGTGTTCAACGACTTGGGTGAAGTGCTTGACGTGATCCCCGCCGACCTCACCGTGACCGAAGAGGGCGTGCCGATGGAGGCGAGCTTCGATTACGATTACCTGTACGATAACAGCTGGTTCGGCACCGACCGCCTGCTGATCCAGGTATACGACTATGCAAGCAACATCACGAACTACAAGCTCAACTTCGATCTTGAAGATCTCACCTCCGACGTGACGGTTTACCTGCCTGAAGAGGCCGGCGTGATCCTGAACTCCACCACGAAGCTGGATGCCGAGGTGTATCCGTGGGGCGTGGATGAAACGCTGGTATGGACCTCCTCCGACGAGAGCATTGCCACCGTGGATGAAAACGGCGTAGTTACCGGCGTTGCCGAGGGCATGTGCGTTATCACCGCCACCACCGCGGCGCCTCCCTACGCCAAGGCGGACTGCCTGGTCACCGTGAAGAAGATCGAAAAGACGCTGAACGGCGTGGTATGGGACGAGCAGGGCAAGCAGTGGTTCTCCGAGATCGAAACCGCCAAGATCCCCGCTTACACCAAGCTCACCGAAGATTCCATCGGCGCCACGATCACAGGCGTTTCCTACGGTCCCGATGGCTATCTGTTCGCGTCCGACGACCAGGGCGAGATCTACATCGTGGATGAGGATACGCTCACGCTCGTTGCGGATCTCGGCAACCTCGGCATGGAGCTGAACGATATCGCCGCGGCCCGCTACCTCGGCGACGGCATGCTGGTTGCCGCTTACGGCACCTATATCCTCATGATCGACCTGAGAACCGGCGCAATTGACGGCTTCGATTATGCCGACGATATCGTGGGAGATACCATCGTGGGCGTAGCCGCGGCCGAGAGCGTGTGGAACACCAATTACGACGCAGGCGTCGACGTATACTTCTTTGTCGATAACGAGGGATGCCTCTATGAAGACGCCTATATCGTGATCGAGGATAACGACGAGCTGCCCGACGGCACCTATGATTTCGGCGCCGAGCTTATGACCGACTTCGGCTATACCACCGACAGCTATCACTACAACTCGCTGTATTTCGACGGCGATACCATCTTCTGGGCGCGCTTCAACAACGAGACCGCCGACCTGATCTGCGAATACGATATCTTCGATCTGGATCTGATCGCGAACCTCGGCGCGTTCGATGAAGACGTATGGCCGGCCGCCGCGCTGTTCCAGCTCGGCGTGAACCCGATCGAATTCAACATTGAAGAGGACGCCGCAAAGGCTTCCCCGTTCGCCTTCGCCGAAGTGAAGGCCGCCGCGGCGCCGATGAAGAATGCCTCCGCGATCGCGATGCCCGTGAAGGGTTCTCTGAACGCCGCGCTTCCGTTCGACGGCGAAGATCCCTCCGATTCGGGTATTGACGCCGATGGCTTCACCCAGACCGTTGAGCTCACCGTGGATAAAGAAGCCACCAACGGCAAGATCACGGTGCAATACGATCCCTCCAAGTTCGAGCTTGCGGGCGTCAGAAGCGCGGCTGCGTTCTACAGCTTTAACGACGACGCTGAGAGCGGCGTTGTGACCTTCGCATACGTCACCAGAGAGGACGCCCCGTTTGCCGAGGGCGAAACCGTAGCCACGCTCATCTTCGTTACCGCCGGTACCGACGACGGCGATTACACCGTGACCACCGAAGAGATCAACGACGAACATCCCGAAGACGCTTCCACAGACGTCAGCGGAACCAACGACCACGTATTCGGCGATCCCGAATGGATCTGGACCGCCACCGACGACGGTTACAAGGTTTCTTACAGCATCAAGTGCCTTGCGCACGACGGCTGCGAAGAGGACGTGCTGCTTGAGGCCGACGTTCAGAAGCTCGAAAGCGAAGAGGCCACCTGCACCGAAGGCGTAGGCGTTCGCTGGATCGCCACCGTGGAATATGACGGCGAGACCCTCACCGACGAGCGCACCGAATATACCGAGGACCCGCTCGGCCATGACATTACGGAGGTTGAAGCCGAGGATCCCACCTGCACCGAGACCGGCAACATCGCCTGTTACTACTGCACCCGCTGCGAGGTCTACTTCAGCGACGAAGAGGGTACGCAGCCGCTTGAGAACGATCAGGTCGTGATTCCCGCCACCGGCCACGATATCGAATTCGTGGAAGCCTACATCCCCTGCGTGAAGGACGGCATTGCCGAGCATTACGAATGCGCGAACTGCGGAATGCTCTTCAGCGACGAGGAAGGCAATAACGAGATTGACGAAGACGCGCTCGTGATCGCGGCCACCGGCCACGATTGGGATGAGTGGGAGCTCATCAAGGATCCCACCTGCACCGCCGGCGGCGTCAGAATGCGCGTTTGCCGCAACAACCCGAACCACAAGCAGACCGAATACGTTCCTGCTTACGGCCACGGCACGATGGAATACACGGAAGCGATCGAACCCACCTGCACCGAAGACGGTATGTATGATTTCTATACCTGCCCGATCTGCGGCGTCAGCTATTATGACGAAGAAGCCGGTTATCCGGTGGAGGATCCCGATGACCTCGTGATCCCCGCGCTCGGCCACAGCATGACCCTTGTTGAAGCTGCGGATCCCACCTGCACCGAACCCGGCAGCGTGGAATACTATGCCTGCGCCAACTGCGAAAAGAACTTTGCAGATGAAGACGGCGAAGAAGAGATCGAAGACGTTGTGATCCCCGCAGCGGGTCATACCATGGTGAAGACCGAGGCGAAGGCAGCCACCTGCGAAAATGACGGCAACGTGGAATTCTATACCTGCTCCGTCTGCGGCGATAACTTTGCGGACGCCGAGGGCAAGACCCCGCTCACGAACGATGAGATCGTGATCGAAGCCACCGGCCACGCCTGGGATGACGGCACCGTGATCACGCCCGCCACCTGCACCGGCAAGGGCCTGATAATGTACGCCTGCGAGAACGATCCTTCCCACGTGAAATATCTGGCGCTCTCCGCCGCCGGACACGTCCTTGTGAAGACCGACGCCAAGGCTGCTACCTGCACCGAGGACGGTAACAAGGAATACTACACCTGCTCCGTTTGCGGCGGCGTATATGCCGACGACCAGGCGATTGCAGAGCTGAAGGATACCGTGATCCCCGCAACCGGCCATACCCTTGTGAAGACCGACGCGAAGGCCGCCACCTGCACCGAAGCGGGCAACAAAGAGTATTACACCTGCTCCGTTTGCGAAAAGATCTTTGCGGACGCCGAGGGCAAGACCCCGCTCACCGATACCGTGATTCCGGCTACCGGCCATCAGATCGAAAAGGTAGACGCGAAAGAGGCTACCGTTGACGCGGAAGGCAACATCGAGCATTATCGCTGCGCGCACTGCGGCAGCCTCTATGAAGACGCCGAAGGCGCCAAAGCGCTGCAGCCCGAAGACGTTGTGATCCCGAAGCTTGCGTATAAGCTCGGCGATATCAACCGTGACGGCCAGATCACATCTGAAGACGCGCGTCTTGCGCTGCGCGCCTCCGTGGGCCTTGAAACCTATGAACCCGGCAGCGTTGAGCTGCTTGCCGGCGACGTGAACTTCGACGGCCAGATCACCGCTGACGACGCCAGAAGCATCCTGCGCGCCGCCGTTGATCTGGAAGACCCCGCCACGTGGGTAAAACCCGCCGAGCCGGAGCAGCCCGCAGTATAAAAAAAGAAGACGGGGGTTTCCCGTCCCGATAAAAACTTTTCCCTCCCGGAAGCAATTCCCGGGAGGGTTTTTTTGAGGTAAGAGGTAAGAGTGAAGAGGGAAGAGGGAGAAGGCGGCGAGAGGCGGGGAAGGCTGTCAGCGTTCAAATTACAGTTTGGCGCGCAGTGCGCGCCAATGAAAAATTAAAAATTAACAATTAACAATTGATGAAGGGCTCCGCCCTTACCCGATTATAATCCATCGGTTTATATAGGTGTTATCTGATATTGTGGCTGTTCCCCTATATAATCAAAACGCGCAGCGTTTTCCGAAATTGTTAATTGTTCTTTGTTAATTGTTAATTGAACCGAGCGCTAAATTCCAATTTACGGCAAATATAATTCACTCCCCGCGGGCAGGGGTTTGCCGAACGTCGGCACGCCGCAGATCCAGCGGATGGGCTGTGCGCGCACGCTGCGGGCGTTCCACCCGGTGCCGGGGTCGAGGTTCGCGTGGTAAACGATGTAATCCTCTTTTTCGGTCTGCACGAAAGAGCAGTGCCCGGGCGCGAGGGCGGTATCCCGCCCCGTAAACACCGCCGCAGGGCATTTTGCCCAGTTGTTTTTGTCTGTGATATCGCCGCCGGTAAAACGCAGCATACCGAGGCAATAATCGTCCGTCCAGCTGCCGGAGGCGGAATATACGAGATACACCCTGCCGTCCTTATACAGCGCCGCGGGCCCCTCGTTGATTGGCATGCCGTTCGTCTCCCATTTGCGGGTGGGTTCGCTCAGCAGGTAACGGGGCGAATCGATCTCTGTGGGGCTGCTCATGTGTGCGATATACAGGTTCTGCTGCCCGTCGGCATCCGCTTCCCAGCCGGACCACACGAAATACAGCTCGTTTTCATACTGCAGCACGGTGCCGTCGATGGCCCAGCGGTCGGTTTCGTCGCACAGCTTCCCAACCATGGTAAAGGGGCCGTCGGGCGTATCGCCCCGCAGTACGTACATGCGGTGGTTTTCGTTGTTCCCGTCGTCCGCCGCCACGTAGATATACCAGCCACCGTTCAGGCAATGCAGCTCGGGCGCCCAGTAATTGCTGCTCCACATCGTTCCCTCCGGCGCGCGGTAAACTACCGTGCTTTCGGCGTCAGCGAGTCCGGCCATGCTGTCCGCCCGCCTTACGGCGACGCCGTTGCCTGCCGAATGGCAGTAGTAATAAACGCCGTCGCGCTCCAGATACCACGGGTCCGCGCCGCCGTGCAGCGGCAGCGTCGCGGGCGTACCGTCGGCAGCCGTTTTTACGGGCAGGCACTGCCCCAGCAGCGTGACAAGCAGAAGATGTACCGAGAGGAAAAAAGAAAACACGGTATACACTGAACGTCCTCCTTTCTGCGAAACGCAAGGTGAGCTTGTCGGTGATCAAGGTTATCATACCACAGGCAAACGTATTTCACAAGTACGAAGAAACACATCGCATCGCGTATTATATAAAATTATTACTATACTATACTATACTTAATTCTTTATATTACATTATATAGACAAAAAACAGAAAATCGGGCAAACCTTCCCGTCCGGCGGAAGATAACAAAGATTACGTCTTGCATTTTTCAGTATTATTATGTAAAATGGTACTGTCAGATTTTGAAAGGGGAGAATCACACATGAAAAGCAAACGCTTCTTATCTTTGCTGCTGGCGCTCGCAATGGTGTTTTCACTGTTTGCGCCCCAAGTCGTGCTTGCGGCTGCGGTATCGGAAGACGGCAGCTATAAAAACGTGATCTTCATGATCGGCGACGGCATGGGAGAGAACCATCTGCGGCTCGCGGTCCAGGAGGGGTACGATCTGTTTATGGTTGAAAACGCGGATCTTCGCGGCCAATCCAAGACCCGCTCGCTTTCCGACAGCGTTACCGACAGCGCCGCCGGCGCCACCGCTCTTGCCTGCGGTGTTCGCAACACCAACGGCTGCGTTGGCACGTATTCCATCGATCCCTCCGGCATACTGCTGCGTCCCCGCAGCATCACCGAAAACGCGATCGCCCACGGCATGAAGACCGGCGTCGTTACCACCGATTCTACCGCCGGGGCCACCCCCGCGGGCTTCTCCGCCCACGTGAAGGCGCGCGGTATGGCTGAGGAGATCACCGACCAGCAGCTTGCTTCCGATATCGACCTCATCTGGGGCGCGGCTGTGGACGCAACGAACCGCGAAGCCGTGGAGGCCATGGGGATCACCTACGTTTCCAACAAAGCGGAGCTGGAGGCCCTCGCCCCCGGATCCCGCTCGTTCGGCCAGTTCAGCGGCAGTTTCTGGCGGCCCGCTCCCCTTGACAACAGCGGCCTGCCCACGTTGGAAGAGCTCACCGTAAAGGCGATCTCCCTTCTGAACGCCGACAATGAAAACGGCTTCTTCCTGATGGTGGAGGGCGCGCATATCGATAAGAATTCCCACGCCACCGCTGAAGACGGAACCGCCGATTATGCAGAAAAACACGAGCGCGTTGCCGCCGCCGTAAAGGGCTTTGATAACGCCGTTAAAGCCGCCGTGGAATTCGCCCGGGAAGACGGAGATACCCTTGTGGTGGTCACCGCGGACCACGAGACCGGCAGCCTGTATCTGGAGGGCGGGGTCTACCGTTTCCATTCCGGTTCGCATTCCGGCGCGAACGTGCCGCTGCTGGTGTATTGCTGCAGCGATCTGATCACCGAGAGCGCGGCCGTGCCCAACAGGAGCATTCCGGGGCGCATTGCCGAAAAACTCGGCTGGAGCTCGCTGGAGGTCCCGAAAGCAGACCCCGGCTCGTTTCTTACAAAACTGAAAAACATGCTGAAAAGGAGCTGATAGAATATGTTTGAGATCATCATCCGCCGTCTGCTGCTGCTTGTTCGCGGGCTGCTTGCCATCCGCCGCGGCTTTGCCTTCGGCAACAACGACCTCCCCGAAGACGAAGAAACCGCCTGACCCGCCTGTTTCCCGATCCCTGTTTTTTTGTAACGTTTTTGCTTTTTGAGGACATATATTCCGAAAGGAGTGTGTTCCATGAAAAGAAAGCTTTCCGTTATACTGTCCGCAGCGCTGGTTTTCGCGCTGCTGTTCTCCGCATTTGCCTATGCCGCGCCCGCGGAGAGCGATCCGCCCGGGGCGCTTGCGCCCGATCACGTTTTTCCTCATGCGGCCATGACGGAACCCGGCGACGCGAACTGCGACGGCGAGCTCACCTCTGAGGACGCCCGCCTTGCGCTGCGCTGCAGCGTAGGGCTTGAAAGGGCGTTACGGTTTTGGAACGACAACCGAAAGCCGCTGGCAGATATCACCGGCGACGGTGTTGTGACCGCCGAAGATGCCCGCGCGATCCTGCGCTGCTCGGTCGGGCTGGACGGCTACGAGCCGCCGCGGGCGGACGACGGTTATTACTGCGTGCGGGTGGGTCTCGGCGCGGATTACAGAGTGCCCAAAGCGCTGAACGCGCTGGATTCTCTGGTGTGCGCCGCGCCGGAGGAGTACCCGTACAGGAGCTTCCCGCTGTGGCGGATCGGTTCCGCCGGGACGCTTCAAAGCTGGCTGAACGCCTACCGGCAGGACGAGTATAACAGAGACTGTGCGGTAAACGCCTTCCTGCGCCGGTACGGCGACGCGTTCTTTGAAGAATACGATCTGTTTATCTGCTATCAGGTCGAGAGCAGCGGTTCGTACCTCCCCGTAACGTATCTTCCCGTTCTTTCCGGGAGCGCGCTGCGCTTTTCTTTCGCGAGGGCGTATATGAAAAACGCCGGGTTTACGTGCGATATGGCCGATTGGCTGCAGTTCGTCCCGGTGAAAAAAAGCGTTTCTCAAAACGCCGCGTCGTTTTCCTGCACACGCGGCGCGGATGTTGAGCTGGAATGGGAACAGTTATCGGAACTGTTGGAATAACAGTATATCGCAATCGTCGGTCTGAGCGCCGAACGGAAAAACGTCCGGCCGCGCGGCAAACCGCGGATATGATCCCCCTCCTTTTGTTTCAATACAAGGGCGGGGGTCGTTTTTATATCCGCCAGACGCAAAAAAAGAGCCGCCCGAGGGCGGCTCGTATGGTTTATGCCGGATGATTATTTCTTTGCTGCGATGGCGGCCTGCGCGGCGCTCAGACGTGCGATCGGCACGCGGAACGGAGAGCAGGATACGTAATCGAGGCCGATGGCGTTGCAGAACTCGATGGAGCTCGGATCTCCGCCGTGCTCGCCGCAGATGCCGCAGTGAAGGTTCGGACGGACTTCCTTGCCCAGCTTCACGGCCATCTTCATCAGCTTGCCAACGCCAACCTGGTCGAGCTTGGCGAACGGATCGTTCTCGAAGATCTTGGTGTCGTAGTAAGCGTCGAGGAACTTGCCGGCGTCGTCACGGCTGAAGCCGAAGGTCATCTGGGTGAGGTCGTTGGTGCCGAAGCAGAAGAACTCGGCCTCGGTGGCGATCTCGTCGGCGGTGAGAGCGGCGCGCGGGATCTCGATCATCGTGCCCACTTCATACTTGAGGTCGGCGCCCGCGGCGGCGATCTCGGCGTCGGCGGTCTCCACAACCACCTTCTTCACATACTTGAGCTCCTTCACGTCGCAGGCGAGCGGGATCATGATCTCGGGCACCACGTTCCAGTCGGCGTGCTTCTTCTGCACGTTGATGGCGGCGCGGATCACGGCCTTGGTCTGCATCCGGGCGATCTCGGG
>JAFRSZ010000121.1 GCA_017439205.1 Clostridia bacterium | reverse complement strand
TGCGATATATTTGCTTCGCAAATGCGATATACGCTCGCGTACGCTCACGTGCGATATGATATGAATTCCTTTTTCTCGTCCCGAAGGGACATATCGCGCCGAAGGCATCTCGCATCCCGAAGGGATATATCGCGAATTCCGAAAGGAATTCATATCGCTGTCGGGCATAGCCCGACAAATTCCAATTTATTTATTAAACATTTCCTCCCCCACGATGCCGCGGTATTTTTCAAGCTGCTGCGCGGACGGGGCGTAGGACGGGTCGGAGCAGCAGGGCACGGCGGGGATATCGTGCGGCCCGGCGGGGAACGGCGTGAGCTCGTCGTTTTCGTACCGCGCGCGGTCGGCCTCCAGGCGGAGATCCGGCACCGGGAACGGCTGCCCGCCGGCAAGGATGCTGCGGTGCGCCAGAATGGCAACGCTCGCCATGGCCGTGGCAAAGTACACGTTGAACGGGACGGGCGCGCCGTTGGCGACGGCCTCGTAAAAATACTTCATCACGAAATAATCGCCGCCGCCGTGGCCGAACTTTTCGAGCACCGCGGGGTCCATATCGTCCGGCGAGGGCAGGTAGAAATTCGTTTCTTCCAGCCCCGCGGGCACCTGCCAGCCGTTATAGCGCAGCATCACCTTATCGCCCATGCCGCGCAGGTTTTCGATCTGCCCTTTTTCGCAGCAGAGGCGGTAGGAATTGCCGTGCGCGCCGAACGCGGCGCAGCCGGTCACCTTAAACACGGAGCCGTCGCTGTTCAGCGTGGTGATCACGGCGGCCTTATCGCCGCAGCGGTTGCTCACCGGGGCGTCGGCGGGGTCCGGCGCGAACACCGGCAGAGCGCTCACCCGCACGGGGAACGCGCCGGTGGCGTACATCAGCGGCGCCAGCGAATGGGTGATATAGTAGGTGCGGGGCAGCCAGTTGCGCCAGTGGGAGGTGTAGGTGCGCAGCACGCGCACGTTATCTTCGTTATAGATATCAAAGGGGTGGTTGTACTCCCCTTCCGCATACAGGGCTTTGCCCAGCGTGCCGCCCTCGTATACCCGCTTCATCTCGCGGTTGAAAAGCATGAACGGGTAATTTTCCGCCAGCATGTAAACGGCGCCGCTCTTTTCGGCCGCACGCACGAGCCGCACGCCCTGCGCCATGGTGGCGTTGGAGGCGCATTCGCTGAGCACGTGCACGCCTTTTTCGAGAAAGCGCACCGCCCACGGCGCGTGCTCATGGAAGAAGTTCGCAAGGAACACCGCGTCCGTCGGGTGGTTCAGAAACGCCTCCGGGTCCGTATAAACGGCGGCGTCCGGCAGACGCTTTTTCGCCTCGGCAAGGCGCGTTTCATCCGCGTCGCACACGGAGGTCACCTCAAAGCCGTTCATCTGCACGGCGTCAAGATAATCCAGGCCTCTCCGCAGACCGAAGATACCGATACGAAGTTTTTTCATGGGAACGTTCCTCCTGCCAAAATCGGTTTCTGCCCTCATTATAACGCAGCCGCAACGAAAAAGAAAGCGTGTTTGCAAAAAAAAACAGGGATGAAGCCGTCCTTCATCCCCTGCCCCGATAAATAAAGCTTACATGATCTTTCTGTAAAGGTCCTTGAGCTCCTCCACGTTCGTATCGCGCGGGTTGCCGGGACGGCACGCGTCGGCGAAGGCGTCGGCGGCGAGCTGATCCAGATCCTCTTCGCGCACCTTTTCATTCTTCGCGGGGATGCCGACGTCGGCGGCGAGCTGCTTCACGGCTTCCACCGCGGCGGCGCGGTATTGGGCCTGCGTCATGCCGTCCACGCCCTTCACGCCCATGGCGCGGGCGATCTCGCGGTATTTTTCACCGGTATAATCCTGATTGTATTCCATCACGATGGGAAGCATCATCGCGCACGCCACGCCGTGCGGCGTATCGTAGTGCGCGCCGAGCGTGTGCGCGATGGAATGGGCGATGCCGAGCCCCACATTCGAGAAGCCCATGCCCGCCACATACTGCGCCAGCGCCATGCCCTCGCGGTCCTCGGGGACGCTGAGCACCGCGCCGCGCAGGTGCTTCGCGATCAGGCGGATGGCCTCGAGGTGGAACATATCGGTCATTTCCCACGCGCCCTTGGTGGTGTAGCCCTCGATGGCGTGGGTCAGGGCGTCCATACCGGTGGAGGCGGTGAGGCCTCTGGGCATCGAGCTCATCATATCGGGGTCCACGACCGCCCACGAGGGGATGTCGTTTACGTCCACGCACACGAACTTGCGTTCTTTCTGAACGTCGGTGATCACGTAGTTGATCGTGACCTCCGCGGCGGTGCCGGCGGTGGTGGGAACGGCGATGGTGGGAACGGCGTGGTTCTTTGTGGGCGCAACGCCCTCAAGGGAACGCACGTCCCCGAATTCGGGGTTCGTGATGATCACGCCGATGGCCTTGGCGGTATCCATGGAGGAGCCGCCGCCGATGGCGATGATGGCGTCGGCCCCGCAGGCCTTGAAGGCCGCTACGCCGTCGGTAACGTTTTCAACGGTGGGGTTGGGCTTGATGCCGGAATATACGGTGAAGGGGACGCCCGCTTCGGCAAGCAGGTCGGTGACCTTTGCCGTGACGCCGAACTCGACGAGCGCGGGATCGGAGCAGACGAAAATGTGACGGAAGCCCTGATCTTTCGCAATGGCGGGGATCTCTTTGATCGCGCCCTTGCCGTGGAACGATACGGGGTTGAGAATGATTCTGTTTGACATGGTTTTCAGCCTCCTGAACGCCCTGTGCGGGCGGGAATCCGGCCGGAAAAAGCCCCCGGCCGTCGTTTATATTATACCCGACGGCTCGGGGGTTTGTCAATGATTCGGTTTTCGGATGCGGTTATATCCAGAATTATTTTGTTCCCGTAAGCACTTCTTTAACGGCGTAATACGCGGGCTTGGGTGTGCCGTCGAGCTGCAGGATGCCCCACCTGGTCTCATAGGGGCACCATCTCTGGCCGCAGGTCCAGCAGATCGGCATATCCTGGCAGCAGTAGATGATCATGCCGGCAACGCAGTTCAGCTTCCGCATTGCGGGGATCACGCGCCTGAAATATTCCGCCTGCCCTTCTGGCGTAAAGCCGACGTTCTCAAGGGTAGCGTCGGAGGTCTGGCCGTAGAAGTGGCCGGAGCACTTTGAGAACACAAGCGCCGCCCACTGATCCTCCTGCCCGGGGAACTCATAGAAGAGGGTATTCTGAAACTGCTGCGGCAGCTTTGCGATGAAGTTCATGCCGTCCGCGATCGCTTCTTCTTCTGACGCATAGCCGTAGTAAGCGAGGATCTCTTTCTTCTCTTCCTCTGTTTTTGAGCCGCCTTCGCTCCAGAAGCCGAATTCGGTGACGATGATGGGCCTGCAGACCTGCCGGTAAAGCTTTTTGATCCTGCCGGCGTAATCGGAGGCCTTATCGTTCGTCTGCACGCCGATATAAAGGTCGATGCCCACGTAATCGCAATACTTCAGATACGGCTTCAACAGGTTATTGAGGTCTTTGCTTGCGCTGATATTCGCCTGGTTGTAGCCAATCATAAAATCACTTTTATCGGCCTTTTTTGCGGCGTCGATCGCTTCCAGCTGCACGCCGATGAAGGTTGCGGCCTCTTCAAGGGTCAGCGGATACATGAACGTGGCAAGGCCCATTTCGTTGGTGATCTGAAAGCCGCCGGTGATATCCTTGAGGTCGTTATACAGAAAAACGGCGATCTCTTTCGTTTTCTCAATATCCGCTGCCGGGTCGAACCCGCCTATGTTGACGTAATCCTTCGGGTAGGGCGTAACGGCGAGCACCTGCATGCCGTTATCCGCGTAGCCTTTGCAGCGCGCTTTGAAATCGAGATAAGACCGGCTGATCTCCCCCGCCGCGTTGTAAGGGTACGGGATATCAAACCGCACCCAGCCGAGGCCCGCGTCCTTCAGCACGTCATACTGCTCGTTCGGGTGGTTCACGCCGTAGATCACGCCGCCGTTGCGCTCGATCAGCTTTTGGGCGTTCTTATCGGGCAGGTTGAAGATACTGCCGAAGAAGCAGGATATCGTAAGGATTATACCTTCAATAAAAGCGATCACTTTCATGAAAACATCTCCCGGAATGATGATGGTTTATTATATCATAAAATGAGGCGAAACGGATATTTACGTTTTTAACGCAATGCATATTTGTTTTCGATAAGAACGTCGGCGCATTCGTGATTTTCTTTTTTTGTTACAACAGCATACATGAGATTAAAATACTCCGGTGCGCCGTCCGTGAATCCCTTTTCAATGATTCTGAGTCCGTTACAGGTAAAATCCGTTTCTGTCTTCATCTGGCAAAAGCATGTGTATCACGGCTACGGCGAAAATGAATCCGTACCGTTTTGTATTCTTGCTGTTGAGGCAATCGAGAACCTCAAAGCGGTCCGCAAACGCCGGCGCGGTCTTTTTGCAGTAAGCTACCGCTTCCGCCGAGACGTCCGTTGCGAGCAGAGCATAGCCGTCTTTCAGAAGCGGCACGGCGTCTCTTCCCTCGCCGCAGCCGATCTCAAGCATCGGAACGTTTTTGCCAATCGCGTATTTATCTATGATTTCCCGCACGATCGGCGTCGGCGTTCCGCCGAACCAGCCGTATCCTTTTTGATGTACGGCTTTATACCGTTCGTCGTACGCTTCGTAATTCTTCTTCATATCGGTAAGATCCTTTCTGCCCGGTGCGGAGTTTGCCTTGTAAATGTTCGTGCTTCGATCTCAGGTCTTTCACGAGATTGACGACGGAAACGGCGAAATCCATAGACTGAACAGAAAGAGCATCATTACGCATAGAATAACCTCCGAATAAAAAATGAGAGAATGGGAGTTTTAATGAAGACGGGCTTCGCCCTAATGAAGTCACTCGCGCTGCTCGTTAATGAAGACGGCGCAGTAAACTGCGCCTGATGAAGCGAAGTCGCCCCGACAAACAATTAGCTCCGAAGGAGCGTCTTCATTTCTTCATTAGCGACAGCAACTTCATCAGCCCCGCAAGGGGCGACTTCATTCCACCACCGAACGAAAAAACCGCCATAGGCGGTTCCGTTCGGTGTAACTGCACTCGCCGTGTGATACAAAGAATCATAAGGTGCGAACGGGTTACTTTCACACGATAAGGAAAAATGAACGGAAAAAAATATGCTTAATGAAGACGGGCTGCGCCCTAATGAAGACACTTCGCTTCGCTCGTTAATGAAGACGGCGCAGCAAGCTGTGCCTGATGAAGCGAAGTCGCCCCGACAAACAATTAGCTCCGCAGGAGCGTCTTCATTAGCGGAGCGTCTTCATTCCTTCATTAGCCCCGCAAGGGGCGACTTCATTCCACCACCGAACGAAAAAAACCGCCCTTCGGCGGTTTTGTTCGGTGGTGGAGACATGGGGACTTGAACCCAAGACCTCACGGATGTGAACCGTGCGCTCTAACCAGCTGAGCTATGCCTCCGAATGAAATTGTGAATGTATTATAACGCATGATTTCCCATTCGTCAAGTGTTTTTTTCAGACCTTGACAAATATTTTTACCTATGCTATAATTGCTTTTAATTTAAGAAAGGATAAGGTATTTATGGAATCCGAGCCGGACAGTAGTCCCGTGCCCATATATAGTTCGCATATGTTCGCATGGCTGGCGTGAATGGCGCCCGGCTGTGCTTTTTTGTACCCAAATCACCATTTCATCGGAGGGAAACTTTAACTTAAAATGTACGCAAAAGACATATTGCTGCGGCTGCTGCTGCAGCTCATACTGATCGCTCTGAACGCCGTTTTCGCGGCGACCGAGATCGCCGTGATCTCGATGAACGACGCGAAACTCGCCGCCCTTGCGGCCGCGGGCAACAAAAAGGCGGTGCGGCTGGCGCGCATCACGAGCAAGCCGGCGAAATTCCTCGCCACCATTCAGGTGGCGATCACCCTTTCCGGCTTTCTGGGCTCGGCCTTCGCGGCGGACTATTTCGCGGAGCCGCTTTCGGCCGCGCTGATCAAGGCGGGGCTGCCGTTTTCGGAAGGGACGGTGCAGAGCGTCTGCGTGGTGCTGATCACCCTTGTGCTCTCTTACCTTACGCTGGTGTTCGGCGAGCTGGTGCCCAAGCGCATCGCGATGAAGCGAGCCGAGAGCCTCGCGCTCGGCATTTCGGGCCTGCTCAGCTTTATCTCAAAGCTCTTCGCGCCGCTGGTATGGCTGCTCAGCGCCTCCACGAATCTGGTGCTGCGCATCTGCGGCATCGACCCCAACGAGCAGGACAACACCGTGACCGAAGAGGAGATCCGCATGATGATCGACGCGGGCAGCGAGAAGGGAACGATCGACGAAGACGAGAAAGAGCTTTTACAGAACGTATTCGAGTTTGACGACCTCACCGCCGGCGAGATCGCGACCCACCGCACGGACGTTTCGATCCTGTGGATGGAAGAGCCGGACGAATGGGCGAAAACCATCTTCGAGAGCCGCCACACGATGTTCCCGGTGTGCTCCGAAACGGTGGACAACATCGTGGGTGTGGTGAACGCCAAGGACTATTTCGCTCTGCAGGGCAAAACCGATAAAAAATCGCTGAAGGGCATTCTGAGGCCTCCCTATCTGGTGCCCGAGAGCGTGCGCGCGGACGTGCTGTTTTCAAACCTGAAGAAAAAACGCGAGCAGTTCGCCATCGTTCTGGACGAACAGGGCGGCATGGAGGGCGTGGTGACCATCACCGACATCCTCGAATGCATCGTGGGCGACTTCGACGAGGATACCCTTGCCGAGAACAACGGCCAGCCCGATATCGTGCAGAAGGAAGAAAACCTGTGGCAGATCAGCGGCCAGACCCCGATCGACGAAGCGTGCGAGGCGCTGGGCGTGGAGATCAGCGACGAGGATTTCGATACCTTCGGCGGCTACGTGCTGAGCATACTGGGCGAGATCCCCGAGGACGATACGCCGAGCTTCACCATTGAGGACGAGCTGGGCCTCAGGATCACCGTGACCAGCGTGAAGGAACATCGCATCGAAATGACCGAGGTGCAGAAAACCGAAGCCCCGGCCGAGGAAGAAGAGGACTGAATTTGTTTATGAAAGAAACTTACCGGCAGCTTGCCGAGATCACGCTGCCGGACGGCTTTACCGTAACGGCGCACTCCGGCGCGTTCGACACCCCCGATAATTCCCTCGCCTTCGTGCGGCGGGCGGTGGAGGGCCCCTGCGATATCATTGAGATGGACGTGACCTTCCGCCCCTCCGGCGCGCCCGTGATCATCCACGCCGACGCCCCGACGGAAGCCGAAGGCGTACCGCTGGAGGAAGCGCTCAGCCTGATCGCCGCGCACCCCGCGCTGAAAATGAATCTGGATCTGAAAAGCACGGAAAACCTGCCCGCCGTGGACGCGCTTCTGGCGGAGTACGGCCTTGCTTCACGCGCTTTTTATACCGGCGTGGGCGAAAGCTGGGTAGATACCGTGCGCAAAAACTCGGCGGTCCCCTATTACGTGAACGTCGGTTTTTCTTACGCCCTCAAACGCAGCCCCCGCGGCGCGGATGAGATCGCAAAAAAGCTCAGAGCGCTGGGCGCTCTGGGCCTCAACACCCATTATAACGACGTTTCTCCCACCGTGATACGCGCGATGCGCGAAAACGGGCTGCTGACGTCGCTCTGGACGGCCAACACCCCCCGCGCCATGCGCAGGTGCCTGATCCTGTGCCCGGACAACGTGACCACCCGCCATCCGGACAGGCTGTATCAAATGATGGAAAAAACAGATAACAGATATCAGTGAGGATTTCAAGAGCGGAGATAATCTTTAATTCGGAATGCGGAATGCGGAATTCGGAATTGCTTTTCAGAGCGGAGATTTTTTTAATTTGGAATTCGGAATTCGGAATGCGGAATTGTTTTTCAGAGCGAAAAGTTACGATCAGACCTGTAGGGGCGGGCATGACCGCCCGCAAAAAACCGTCCGATTTATTTTACTATATGTAAACGTATGGTGCGTTTCCGTGTGTTCATCAAGCATTGCGCAATTTTGCGTTTACGGGCGGCGCGGGTCTCCGGGGGTGCGGATCGCCGGTGGCGATCTCTGCGGCGTGCCGCAGAAGCACCGACCGAGCCGACAGGCGAGACTCAGAAGCGCTTGACCGAACCGGCAGGTGAGACCATGCCCGCCCCTACGGACAAACCGAAAGGTTTCGGCGTCACCGACACTTTATACAATCAAAACACGAAGTGTTTTCCGAAATTGTTCATTGTTCATTGTTAATCGTTCATTATTTTCATTTTTCATCATTCATTCCTCGAAAGAAGGGCAGGTGAATTTCTACGGTTCCGGAAAAGATCGCCGTTTTCGATCTTGAAATGCCCAGCGCGCGCAGAGACGCGATCAGCGCCATCGGCATCACGCTGATCGAAAACGGCCGAATTACAAACAGCTACTATACGCTGGTGGATCCCGCCTGCCCGTTCGACCCCTTTACCGTGGAGCTCACCGGCATCACGCCCGAAATGGCAGCCGCCTTTCCGGAGTTCGGCGACCTCTGGGAGCAGATCCGCCCCTGGCTCGAGGGAGCTTTGCTTTGCGCCCACGGGGCCTCCGGCGACCTGCACGTGCTGGCGAGAACGCTGCGCCGCTATAAGATCGACTGGGTGGAAAAGGCGCCGTTCCTTTGCACGGTGGAAGCCGCGAAGCAGTGCTTTCCGGAGCTGGAGCGTTATTCGCTGAACCTCGCCTGCAAGGCGCTGGACATTCCGCTGCAGCACCACTTGGCGAGCTCCGACGCCGCCGCGGCCGCCGCGCTGCTGCTCAGATGCATGGAGCGCGACCCCTCGCTGCCGGAACACGCCAAAGAGTTCGACATGCGCGAAGCCCGCATCGTGGGCGTAACAAAAAAACGGCCCCGCCGCAAGAAGAGCGGCGCAGCCCTGAACGTGGAAACGGAACTGAAGAAGCTTTCGAGCAAGACCTTCGCCGCCGCGCGCAGAGTGCAGTACCGCGATACCGGCGAAGAGCTGCTGGGCGTAAAGAGCAAGGCCGTAAAACGGCTGGCGCAGCGCATCAGCCGCTCGAAGGCCGCCGCCGCGTTTTCAGAGGACCTGCCCCACACCTATCTTGAAGAGGATCTGCTGCACGCGTATCTGCTGGATATGAAACCGGGGTTCGACGCCTGCCTTGCCGCCGTGGACGCGTTCCTGCCGCTGGTGGAGAACGACGACGTGTTTTTCGCCCTGAAGCCCAGAGCCCTGCTGCGCGACCCCGTTCGGATCGAAGAGAGCTGCCGGGGCTGGATCGGGAGCGACCACCCCTATACCGTGGCGTTCGGCATCCGCATGCTGGCGCAGGCCATCTCGCCGAAGACCTTCGACCCCGACGCGTTCGACCGCTCGCTGGCGGAGCAGATCGCAGGCATGCACATCGACCATCCCACCGTGGCCCTCGCCGCCGCCGATTATTTCTTCAGGCTGCTCAAATACGGCGGAGAAGAAAACGGAGCGTACATACGCGGGATCGCGGAAAGCTGCACCGCGGCGAAACGCGGCCTGTATTTTTACGAAAAAGATCAGGAGGCGCTCAGCCTTCAGGAACCGGCCTTCTGACGAAGACCGGTTCTTTGTTTAGGAAATCCCGTGATTTTCGGGAGTTTGCTCTTCTTTTTTCTGCCGCAGCACGCGCGCGCTGTTGAACAGCACGATGAACGCGCCCGCGTTATGCAGGAACGCGCCCATCACCGGGGTGACGGCGCCGAGAGCGGCGAGAAAGATCATAACGAAGCTCGTGATGAACGCGATCCAGATGTTCTGACGGATCGCGGTCTTTGTTTTTTTCGCCAGCTCCACCACATAGGGCAGCAGCGTGAGGCGGTTGTTCATCAGCGAGATATCGGCGCTCTGGATCGCGGTATCGGAGCCCATGGCGCCCATGGCCACGCCCACGTCCGCC
>JAFRSZ010000120.1 GCA_017439205.1 Clostridia bacterium | reverse complement strand
GCGGGGTCGATCCACGATTTTGAGCTGGCGTATCTCGGCGGCACCAGCGAGCACGTGCCCACGGCCATTGAGGACGGCTCCTTCGGCATGTGGGAGGAGACCGGCGCGTGGATGAACGAGGCGATAAAGCTCGGCGCGGCAAAGGGTTACGGCTACGGACAGAGTCTTGCCGATTACGTAGACGCGCACCCGGAGCGATTCCCCTACCGCGAGCACTGCGTATTTTACCGCGCCTATCAGACGGGCGTGCCCGCGACCTACCACGTGACCATGGGCACCGATATCATCCACCAGCACCCCGCCGCCGATTTCGCCGCGCTGGGGGCGACCAGCGGGCGGGACTTCGGCTGTTTCTGCGCCAGTATCGCAAAGCTGGACGACGCGGGCGTGCATCTGAACGTCGGCAGCGCCGTATCGGGCGCGGAGGTGTTTCTGAAGGCGCTCTCGATCGCTCGCAACCAGGGGCATATGCTGAAACACATCACCACTGCAAACTTCGATATCATCCCGCTGGGGGACTATAAATCGGACGTGAGCAAGAACGCCTGGGAATACTATTACCGCCCGCGCAAGAACATCATCAACCGGCCGGTCTCGATGGGCGGCGTGGGGCTGTATATCTGCGGCAACCACGAGCAGACGGTGCCGAGCCTGTGGCGAAAATTAACAATTAATTAACGATCAACAATTGAGGCAAACGCGCGATCGGATCGTTATAATTACAATCGGGTAAGGGCGCAGCCCTTCCGAAATTGTTCATTTTTCATTTTTAATTGTTCATTGAAAAAGAGGTTTCTTTTATGAATAAAGAATATCTGAACGATCTTTTTTCCCGGATCGCCGACGTGACCGTGTGCGTGGTGGGGGACGTGTGTCTGGATATCTACTGGCACGCGGACATGAAGAAGAGCGTGCTCTCGCGGGAAACGCCGCATTTTCCGCTGCCGGTAACGGAGGAGCGTTATTCTTTGGGCGGCGGCGGCAACGTGATGGCGAACGTATCGGCACTGGGCGTAAAGGCGGTCCTGCCCGTTTCGGTGCTGGGCGCGGACTGGCGGGGGTACCTTGCCCGGGAGTGCTTCAAAAACATCAGCGCCAACGCTGCGGGGCTTATTACGGATGAAACCCGCGTAACGCCCTGCTACGCGAAGCCGCTGCGGCAGGGGATCTCGGATGTGGTGTATGAAGACCCGCGTCTGGATTTTGAAAACCGTTCTCCCCTGACCGAGCGCACGGAAAATGAGATTCTGGCCGCGCTGGACAAGGCAGCGGCACGGGCGGACGCGATCGCCGTGAGCGACCAGCTGGAATACGGCGTGGTCACCCCGCGCATACGCGAAATGCTGTGCGAGTTGGGCAAAACCATGCCCGTGATCGTTGACAGCCGCGACCGCATCGCCTTATATGACAACGTGATCATCAAGCCCAACGAGTTTGAGGCCGCCGGTGCGCTCGGGGGCGGTTTTTCCGATCCCGCCGCTGCCGCGAAGGCCCTTTCGGCAAAGACCGGCGCGCCTGTGATTGTAACGCTGGGCGACAAAGGCGCCGTTTGGTGTGAAGGCAAAAACGCAGTATTCGTGCGCAGCACCCCGGCCGAGCCCCCTGTGGACCCCGTGGGGGCGGGCGATACGTTTTTAGCGGCGTTCGCCGCAGCGTACGCCGCGGGCGCGGCAGGCCCCGAGGCCGTGGAATTTGCGAATCTTGCGGCAGGGGTTACGGTGAAGAAGATCGGAACCACAGGAACGGCGACGGAATCGGAGATTCTTCAATTAACAATTAAAAATTAACGATTAACAATTTCGGAAAACGCTTCGCGTTTTGATGATAGAGAAAGGGCAGAGGATGAATACAGGGAATAAGGTATATGAAGCAAGCAAAGAATTTGCGCTTCGCATTGTAAGGATGTATCAGTATCTGACCGAACAGAAAAGGGAATATACACGATATCCAAACAGGCGTTGCGCTGCGGAACGAGTATCGGAGCAAATATCAGCGAAGCGTTGATGGCGCAGAGCCGGGCCGATTTTATTTCCAAACTGCATGTTGCGCTGAAAGAATGCAATGAAACGCTTTACTGGCTGGAGCTGATTTACGCGTCGGGATATATCGATAAGGGTCCGTTTGAAAGCATGTACGGCGATTGCCGGTCGATCCTGCGTCTGCTGATCGCCATTATTAAAACCTGTAAATCAGAATAAAAACCATATAATCAGTTGAACATCAGGAAAGCGGAATTATCTTTTGACCTTTTATAAAATGCCAAGCGCAGCTTCCGCAATTGTTAATTGTTAATCGTTAATTTTTCATTCAGAGGAGTATTATGTTGGAAATTCTTTCTCCATCCCACAGCAGTTCCGCGCTTCGCGCCGCCGTATTCGACTTTGACGGTACGATTTCCACTTTGCGGTGCGGGTGGGAGCAGGTGATGCGCCCGCTGATGCTGGAGTGCATCGCCGGGGATAAAGAGATCACCCCGGCGCTTGAAAATGAGGTGGACCGCTATATCGACGAATCCACAGGGATCCAAACCATATATCAGATGCAGTGGCTCGCACGGCGCGTGGCTGCCGCAGGCGGGCCGGAGCGGGACCCGTGGGCTTATAAGGACGAATACAACCGCCGCCTGATGCGGCGCGTGGAAGAAAAAAAGCGGGCGCTGGAGAGCGGCTCGGCGAAGCCGGAAGAATATACGGTGGCGGGCGCGGCGGAATTTCTGCGCTCTCTGCGCGGCGCGGGGCTGGAGCTCTACCTTGCCAGCGGCACGGACGACGCCGACGTAAAAAAAGAAGCCGCGCTGCTGGGCGTGGCGGATCTGTTCACCGAAATAAAGGGCGCGCCGGCGCATATGGCGGCATGCTCCAAAGAGGCGGTGCTCGGCATGCTGTTTGAGCACAGGGGCTTTTCGGGAGAATCGCTTCTGGTGGTGGGCGACGGCAAGGTGGAGATCGCGCTCGGCAAAAAGCACGGCGCGTGGGCGCTGGGCGCCGCCACGGACGAAGTGAACCGCCGGGGCGTGAACGAGGTAAAACGCCGCCGCCTGATCGCCGCCGGGGCGGACGCGATCACGGGAGATTTCGAGGACGCGGACGGAATCATGGGATGGATGGATATTAATCTGTAAAATGGAGTTTGGCGCGGAGTTTGCAGAAAACCGGTAGCGCGGTTCCTCTTCAACCGCCCCGCCGCATAGCGGCGGTTTCAAACACAGACAACATATTGGAAACCTGTTGGAATGAAACGCTTTTTTATAAGGAATCGCGTTGCGGGCGGTTCTAAGGAACCGCGCTACCATGATAATCGCTCCGCGATGTTTTTTATCTCAACATCTCGACAAACTGCAATTTGAAGCCGTTTAGCAGGGGTGCGCCGCGTCGTCCGGGATTTATCTGAAAAACCGGGAATAATTCACACCCCGTTCACAATTCATACGAAGAAAACCGCAGATTACCCCTTTTTTGTCGGTTTTTTATGCACAAACGGCGCAAATGCAGTATATTTTTCCGCTGAAATTTTACAACTTTTTGTTATAAGTGTAAATATTGATTTTTTTGCTGAAAAGTTCTTGAAATTGAAAATTCAATCTGTTATTATAATAACCGCAAAGTAGGGCGTTAGCCGTGCGTTGACTAAAATGTGAAAAGAGGTGCAACAGAATGTTCGAGAGCAGCTTTGATTTTGCAGCATTTGCAGACTTCATGGGTTACTTCATGGATAAGCTCCTGAAGATGATCTTCCAGACCAAGGAATGGCTGGAGAAGACCGCTGATTCCCTTAAATAATTAACGGAATCTTTTGCACTGCTTATTTTTATTCTTAACAGAAGGAGGTGTAGTTATGAATTACGAGAACCTGAGCGGTATCCTTGCTGATGTAGTCGGTTTTATTAAGTCCTTTGTTAAAGGTCTGAAGAAGTTTATCGATGGCTTCAAATCTGAGATCAAGTTCGAGACCGA
This sequence comes from Clostridia bacterium, assembly GCA_017439205.1. Classification (GTDB taxonomy): domain Bacteria; phylum Bacillota; class Clostridia; order Oscillospirales; family Acutalibacteraceae; genus RUG806. The sequence goes on along the minus strand of JAFRSZ010000120.1, from coordinate 2,157 downwards.
ACCCGCCCCCGAGGCATAATCATTTTTCCTCTTTATATGGAAAACTGTATTCTTTTAAGAAAAGAGGTGTAATAAATGTTTGATTCTCTGAAGGACATCCTCGTTTGGCTCGGCAATCTGCTGACTGATATCGTTAAAGGTATTAAGGGCACTTATACCTATTGGGATAACAGAAAAGACGAACTTGAGGACCTGACCAAGGAATAATTCTTAAGTATCATTTCTGTATCATTATTTAAGAGAAAAGAGGTGCAACAGAATGCTTGAAAAGGTAATGGCTTACAATTGGGAAGATATGATCGCCCGTATCATCAAGGGTATCCAGAACTTCATCGCAAAGGTTGAGTGGTATTTCCCGACCACCAAGTACGGTTTTGAGGAGCCCGACAGCTACAAGTTCTAATTCTCAAATAATAATTTATCTAATAAATTATGCATAATTAAAGAGGGCTCCCCGGTGGGGGCCCTTTTTTCAGGAAGGGTACTGAGAGCCCTTGCGTTGCCCCGAATGAAACCATTTCAAGGGTTCAAATGCTTTTTTATACCGAATAAAGGAGGAGAAAGTAATGGATTATGATACCCTGAGCGGCATCCTTGCCGACATTATCGGATTCATCAAATCCTTCGGCGCTCAGCTGAAAGAGTTCATCGACGGCATCAAGGACGTTGTAAAAAGCGACGAACTGTAAGCCGAAGCACAAAGGTAAAACTGCATTCATCCATCAGTCAGTGAAGGGGCAGCGCCCCTCATTGATCTGCAAAATGAAAGAGGACTCCCGACCGGGGGCCCTTTTTTCGTGCTGAGCATCAATCAAAGGGCGGTTTTCGTAAAAAGCCGGGGTGTTGAAATGAAACGCCGAGGTTGTTGAAACAGCAAAAAATCCCTCCCGCACAAGAAGCGGGAGGGCGTTTTTCGTATGCGGTTATTTTATCAGATCGTGGGCTTTGATGTAGGCCACGGTTTCGTCCACGGTGGTGAAGGCCAGCGCGACAACGGTATCGGCGCCGCCGTAGTAGATGGCGATGCGCCCCGTTTCGGCGTCGGCGAGCGCAGCGCAGGGGAACACCACGTTCGGCACGTCGCCCACCAGCTCGTAGGTCTCGTGCGGGGCCAGAAGGAACGCGTCCGCACGGTGCAGCACCTTCCAGGGTTCGTCACGGTCCAGAATCGCCGCGCCCATCGCGTAGGTAAAGCCGTTGCAGCTCGTGAGCACGCCGTGGTAGAACAGCAGCCAGCCCTCGTCCGTTTCAATGGGGGTGGGGCCCGCGCCCACCTTGGTCATCTCCCAGTTCTTCTGGGGGCTCATCACAAAGCGGTATTTGCCCCAATAGGTCATATCGGGGCTCTGCTGCAGAAAGATATCGCCGTAGGGCGTATGGCCCCGGTCGCAGGGCCGGATCAGCAGCATATACTCGCCGCCCACTTTGCGGGGGAACAGCACGCCGTTGCGCGCCACCGGGTAGCAGGCGTCCTCGAGCTGCGTCCAGCTTTCAAAATCGACGGTGTACGCAATACCGATGGTGGTGCCGTGGGGCGTGAGGTTGACCCAACTGAGCCAGTATTTTCCCTCGATCTCGCACAGGCGGGGATCATAGCCGCGGAAGATCACCTTTTCATTCAGATCCCAGTGAATGCCGTCTTTGCTGAAGCCGGTGACCAGCGTGTGGTCGCGGGTCATCGTATCCACACGGAACACGCCGGCAAAGCCCCCTTGAAAGGGCACCACGGCGGAATTGAAGATGCTGTTTGCAAAAAAGAGGTTATCGCGCGTGATGATCGGGTTTTCTGTGTAGCGCCACACGGGGTAACGCCAGCCCGCGGGCTTTTCCTGCCACGGGACGTTCGGCAGCGCCGGACCGATGATTTGGGCCATGATAATGATTCCTTTCTGAAAATAATAAACGGATTTATGCTCCGAAAATCAGAGAACCGATTCCGGTATTTCACGTTGGTTCGGGGCGTCGGGGACGCCGCCCCCTACGGATTTATGCTCTGAAGAATCAGAGAACCGACTCCGGTTTTTCACGTTGGATCGGGGCGTCGGGGACGCCGCCCCCTACGGATTTATGCTCCGAAAATCAGAGATCCGACTCCGGTATTTCACGTTGGTTCGGGGCGTCGGGGACGCCGCCCCCTACGGGAGAAAAATCTCCGCT
>JAFRSZ010000119.1 GCA_017439205.1 Clostridia bacterium | reverse complement strand
TGAAACAGTTATCTAAAAAGGAATTACCTACATAATCGTTTGTAATTAATAGGTGTTGATTTCTATGCTTTTGCGGGGCGTCGAGACGCCGCCCCCTACGGATATAATCAAAACGCGCAGCGTTTTCCGAAATTGTTAATTGTTCTTTGTTAATTGTTAATTGAACAGCGCGATAAACTGAAATTTGTTTCAACAAAACAACAACGGACGCGTACCGTTCTGTCGCGTCCGTTGGATTTTTCTGTTTTTATTTGTTCTGCCGGAATGCAGCGAGGTGGCGGTAACTGATCAGGTGGATACCGTTGACGCGAAAGGCTTCGTGCGTTTCGGGGTCCTTCATCACCTCATATTCCCAGCCGCGGCGCTGCCACGTACCGGAGATATGCTTCATCTCGTCCGTGGGGAAGGCGGGATGGATATAGGTCTCGCAGATGCCCTCGGGGATGCGGATCAGGTACTCGATGAAGTTATACTTGAATTCCTCATAGCTGGAGCCGGTTTCGATGTGCTCGGGGAAGATGAGATAATCGGGCATCGGCACGCGGAAGATCTTGCCGAACATGCCTGAAAAACGGCACGCGCCCTTGAACAGCGCCATGCTCGCGCCCTCGGGGCACTGGCTGGCAAGGGGTTTACTGAACATACGGAAGGGATAGCCCAGCTCGCCGCACATTTTCAGCGTCATGGGCAGAAGCTTCAGTTTTCCGTTGAGGCCGTACACCGCGCCCATGTGGCTGTCCACGTGGCTGGGACGCATGCCGCGGCTCACGCAGTATTCGATCTGCGCGCGGCTCTCCGCCATGGCCTCGGCGTAATCGCAGTGGGCCTCGAAATCTTCGCTCTCGGGCCACATGCGGCCTTCGGGCGTCATCAGGCTCTTACCGCCGGTGAGCGGGCCCCAGGGACAGTTCTCCTGCCACTCGTTGGTGTGGGTGAGATGCACGCCGATGGCGTATTCCGGGTGCGCCGCAGCGAAGGCGATGGCCTCGTCCGCCCCGGGCGCGGGCGCCATGAGCGTGGACGACAGGATGCAGCCGGACTCAAACAGGTCGAACACCGCCGCGTTGGCGGAATGGCACAGGCCGAAATCATCGGCGTTGATGATGAGATAACGCTTTGACATAGGTATATTCTCCCTTCCGGTGATTGGTTCAAATTTCAGTTTACCCTTCAATTTCCTCAAGATACGCCAGCTCTTCGGCGCGGTCGATCCGGCTCTGCTCCTTTACCCGCGCGCGCACCTCTTTGCGGTTTTTGCCGATGATGCCGTTTTTGGAGAACGCCACAAAGAACATGCCGATCAGCGCGCCCGCGCCGGAGAGGATCAGATCCAGCATCGTATCCACAAGGCCGCCCTCGTCCAGAATAAACGAGCGCTGCAGGGTGTAGCCGTATAAACGGTCCATCGTAAACTCGTAGAATTCCCACGCCACCGAGATGAACACGGCGAACATCAGCGAAAACATCGAGGCCAGCGCGGGGCTCAGGTGCCGCTTGTGCCCCTGGAACACCACGGCGAAATCGTAGGCGAAATAGGCCGCCACCACGCCCGCCATGAAGTGCTCGATCACGTTCGTATAGGGGAAATTGGTTTTGGTGTTGAGAAAATAGCCGACCACCACACCGAAGCCGATGAAGATATTCAGCAGCGTCTGCGGAAAGTACCCGACGCGGGTGATGAAGCTTTTGCCGCCGAAAAGCTGCCACATATCCCACATATGGGTAAAGGCGATGGCGAACAGGCCCATCAGGAACTGGGTGGTGGAGCCGTGCAGGATGCCGTAGATGCTGAACCCCAGCAGAGAGAAGCGGATCACCCACCAGAGGATGAGCTGCGGCATGGGCACGGCGCCGATTTTATTGAGCTTTTTTTTCATATTTGCAAAGCGGTCCTTTTCACGTTTTGCGGGTATGTTACCATATAACGCGCGCGCAGAGCGGCGGATGTAACGTTTGGCCGCAATACCGTCATTTTTAACTGTTTTATTTTATCATATAACAACGGGGTTTGTCAAATTACAGTTTATCGCTCTGACCGATTAACACTGCTTCATCCTATTGCATTTGCCGCGGGAAAGGTTTATACTGAAATAAGCATAATCATACGGAGGAAAACCATGGATCTTACCGAACGTTTTTTGAAATACGTCAGCTTCCCCACCGCCTCGGATGAGGAAAGCGAATTA
>JAFRSZ010000012.1 GCA_017439205.1 Clostridia bacterium | reverse complement strand
GCCCTTACCCGATTATACTCATCGGATAAGCAGGTTTTTCCAGCTTTCGGAAAGCTTTTTTATAAAATCAAAACGCGCCAGCGTTTTCCGAAATTGTTAATTGTTCTTTGTTAATTGTTAATTGAACTGCGCGATAAACTGAAATTTGCCGTGAGGTTTTCCGGCGATTCGGCGTCTAAGGGTTGAAAGGCAATAAAAACGTGCCTTTCGGAAAGGAGCGACGCATGGATAACGGTGCAAGTAGCTACCGCCGTTTCCTTGCCGGCGACGATGAGGGCCTTGCCGATATCATACGAACGTATCGCGACGGGCTTATCTTCTATCTGAACGGTTTTGTGAACGATATCCACACGGCGGAGGATCTGGCGGAGGACGTGCTTGTGAAGCTCGCGGTGAAAAAGCCCGCGTTCAGAGAAAAGTCCTCTTTCAAAACGTGGCTTTATACCATCGGGCGCAACGAAGCCTGTACGTACCTCCGGCGGCATAAGATAACATACGTGCCGTTGGAGGAGGTCCCGGCGCAGGCTGCGGTCGGCGACGCGCCCGAGATCGGTTATTTCAGAAATGAAAAGAGCCGGGCTCTGCACATGTGCCTTGCCGGGCTCAAAAGCGAATACCATCAGGTATTATGGCTTTATTATTTTGACGAGCTGCCCGCGAAGGAGATCGCCGTTGTGATGAAAAAGAGCGTCCACAACGTGGAAACGCTTCTGTATCGCGCACGAAAAGCCGCGAGAAGCGCACTTGAAGCGGAGGGATTGAACGATGAAAACCTATGACGAGACCTTTCGGTCCGTTCTTCGGAAACGGGACGAAATATTAACACAAAAACAAAACAGGACCCGCGCGTTGAAAAAAACGCTGGTCCCGGCGGTATGCGCACTGACCGTGCTGCTGGCAGGCGTCGGCCTTTGGAAAAGCGGCGTTCTGAACCGCGGGAAAGCGACTCTGCCGCCCGAAACGGTATCGGGCGAAACCACACCCGCGATCGATAGAGAAACGGTCTCCGCCATCGGGAAGGGCGGCTTAGCCGCGCCGGGCGGGGATACGAACGTGACCGGCGGCAATTTGCAGAACGCGCCCGAATATGAAACGACGGCGAACGCCGCGTCGGAGGACGGTCCGATCTCGGTGGTGACCGGCACGACGCAGCCCTCTCAGGATGAAACAACGACCTCCGTCCCCTACGGCGGCGACGGTTACGGGTATTTTTGTATCCCGGCGCTCTTGACCCGTGAGATCGTCACGGTGGGCGAAAAGATCACCGACGAAGAGGCCGCGGCATATTTTGCGGATGATCGGGGCCATCTGATCGCGTCGCTCTCATCCAGCGGCGTGCCCACGGAAAACCTGCGCGTTTCCGATAAGGGTTACTGCCACGTGTGCTACGCAGGCGTGGAGGGAGAAAAGCTTGAGGTGCGCGAAAATTTCCGCGATTACCTCGTGTATAACGGCGACAGCCTTGTTGCCATCGTCACCCTCTCCAAAGAGAACGGCACGCTTTACAGTACCCCGAGCTTCGGCGCGGCGTGGTTCGACGATTACAACGCGTTCCTGAACGGCCACAGGGGAGAGGAGCTCGTGTACGTGTACGCCGGTTTTGCCGAGATCATCTTAACGCCGGACGGCGGCATGTACGCTCCGCTTCCGGCCATCGTGCCCGAATGGTATATGCAGGGCATCGAAGACCCGTACCACGTGTTTTATCACCCCGGAGACGTTTACGTGCCGTAAGTCGGGCGCAGCCCGACAGCCGTTCGCCGTTCGCCGTTCGCCCCTGCCTTCGGCAGAACCTTGTTATTCGCTGCGCTCATAATAATGCCGGGCGCAGCCCCCGATACTCGCCGCTGCGCGGCGAATTTCACCCGTGCAGCGGATTTCACCGGCTGCAGGCCGATTTCACTCGTTCCGAAGGAACGAATTTCACTTCGAGTGTTCCGGGTGTTCCGGGTTTGTTCCGGTTTTGTTCCGGGTGGATAAACAGCCGTTTCCCTATATAAAATATAGATATACGTAAAAATGTTCCGGATGTTCCGGTATTTTTAAATAACATATAATAAGGCTTTTTGAGCGTATGTTATTTTACCCGGAACATCCGGAACACCCGGAACGTTTCTTTATTTGAATACCCGTTTTTTACGCGCGGCGCTTTCTGCCGACGATCAGGGTCACGGCAAGGCCGAAAAGCAGTACCGCTCCGCCCACGGCGGCGGACTGCAGCTGCACTTTACTCTGCCCCGGAACGTAGTCCGGGATATATTTCATCACCGGCGTATCGGCGGCGTTATAAATGATCGGCGGGATCTGCGGAGATATCTGCGGGATCTGCTCCAGGGGATCGTCAAAAAACTCGTAGCTTGTTACGATCTTGTTATGGTACGTCTCAAATACCTGCTTGCGGTAGCGCTCCATAAAATCGGGATCGTCCATGATATCCCCGTCGCCCTCAATGAATTTCCAGTTGTAGCCGTGGAACATGCCCGACGAGTTCTTGAACCAGGTGTTGATCATCGTCATGTCCACGTCGTAGTATTCGCCATCCGCGTAAACGTAGAGCCAGTCGTGCGTGAAGCCTGTTTCCGGCCTGCGCTTGCCGTTGATAATATACGCCTCGTAGTCCTGCCTGACGCACACCGCCAGCAGAAGGGAAGAGTAATTGGTGCAGCAGCCGTAGCCGATGCCGTCCGTTAGCAGATTGGAAGAGAGCTGGCAGTCGTTGTAATACACCGCAAGCTCATATACGGGGTCGTTCTCGTCCAGCGTGTTGTGGGTAGCGGAGTAATTGGATATCGTGTAGTCGTAATAGAGGTGCTTCATCACCACCACCGTACTTTTCAGGATCCGGTCGCGGTCGTCCCGGCAGTTGGTGAAATCCACTTCGGAAATCAGCTCCTGAAGCCTGTCGTCCAGCTTCTTGTATTTATCGTAATCAAGCCCGGTGCAAACGACGGAAGGGTAGTATTTGCCGAACAGGTGGTAAATGGCGTAGGCGGTGTTCTCGTTGATGAAATTCGCGTTTTTCAGCGTGATGTACTTGTTCTGCGCGGTGCAGGCGGAGAAATCGGCGAACTTCTGCATGTTGGTGATATCGTTCCGGTTGATGATGAACTCCACTTCCGTCAGATTCAGCCGGTTCATATCGGCGATATCGGCGTCGGTCAGAAATTCCGCGTGGGTGATGCGCAGCACGCTCAGATTTTTGAAATAGGGCAGGGCGGTCAGATCGACGTTCCGTTTCCGGTCGATCGTAAGCTCGGTCACGGCGGCGACGCAGTCCTCGGTGAGATCCGTATTGACGTACTGGGGCGTTTTGAAAGCGTTTTCTGGCAGGTAGCAGTAAAGGGACTGCCTTGCAGCCACGTTATGGGCAGCTCGGTAATTCTCGATCACCGCCGGGTCAATGGCAGAGATCATATCAGCGGAAATATTCGGGATCACGGTTTCCTGCGCCAGCATCAGGGGGTTGTTTTGCGCCCAGACAGAACCGTTCGTCCATACGTATCCGGCTGCCGCCGCCGTGAGGACCAGCGTGAGCAGCGCGCAAACGACCGCAGCGCCCTTTCTCCGGGGGCGTTTTGTATTATCAGGTTTCTTGTTTACAGGTTTAGTGCCTGCGGGTTTTGCGCCTGCGGGCTTTGTGTTCGCAGGCTTTGTGGTTGCGGGTTTTTCGCCTGCGGGCTTTGTGTTTGTATTGTATTCTATATCCATACATTCGTTTCCTTTTTACAAATTATATTTATCATAGCACGAATCGCGCGCTTTGACAAGCCCCGAGCGCCCGATGAAAGATACTGATAATATCTTCAAATTTCAGTTTAACGCGCCGTTGGCGCGAGTAGCTAGTTGATAGTTGCTAGTAGCTGGTTTTCAGAATTCAACTAGCAACTAGATACTAGCTACTAGCTACTGGAAATGTTCCCGTTTTTTTAATATATATTATAAGGCTTTTTTTGAGATATGTATTTTTCGGTGGGAACAACGGGAACAACGGGAACAAAAGAACCGCTTGACAAATCCGGACGATTGTGATAGTATAGACTACAGGAGTAGTCCGGAGGCGTGTTTATGAGAGATAAACTGTTTGAAAGCGAATTAAAGGTGATGGAGATATTGTGGGATCATGGGCCCCTCCCCGCGAAGGAGGTCAGCCTGATCGCCGCGGATACCGTGGGCTGGAACAAAAACACTACCTACACGGTGCTCAAAAAACTCGAGGCAAAGGGGTTTCTCCGCCGGGATGAGCCGGGCTTTCTCTGTACGCCGCTGTATACCCGTGAAGAAATGCAGAAAACCGAGGTAACTTCACTGCTTGGCAGGGTGTTCGGCGGTTCCCGCAAGGCGCTGTTTTCCGCGCTGATCGAGGATGAGAACCTCTCCGAAGCGGAGCTTGACGAGCTCAGGGCCCTGATCGACCGGCGGTGAGCGCGATGCTTGGCGAGCTGTTTTACTGGGTCTTCAATATGAGCCTGATCGCGTCGGCCATGGGCGCGTTGGTATTGCTGCTGCGCAGAATAAAACGGGTGCCGCGCAGGGTATCGGTGTTTCTGTGGGCAATTCCGTTTATCCGCATGTGCGTTCCCGTGGGGCTCAACAGCCCTTACAGCCTGATGACGCTCATCTCCCGCCTCACCACGAAAACCGTTACGGTGTACGAGCCCTCCGCGGATCTCGCTTTCTCATATACCAACGTGGTTATGGCAGCAAACAGCTATTTCCCCATCACCTATAAGGTGAATATCCTCGGCGGGGTGTTCGGGACCGCTGGCGTTGTGTGGGCGGTGGTTTCGGCAGGTGTAGTGATCGCTCTCGCCATTTTGTATTTCGGTACGAAGCGCGAGATCTCCGATGCGCGCCCGGCAGGGGAGAACGTGTATTATTCCGATAAGGTGCAGAGCCCTGCCGTATACGGCGTTTTCAGGCCGAAAATCGTGCTTCCCGCGACCTATGAAAACATGGACGTGGAATACGTTCTGCAGCATGAACGCACGCATATCCGCCGAAAAGACAATCTCTGGCGGCTGTTGGGCTTTCTCGCGGCTGCCGTACACTGGTTCAACCCCTTATCGTGGGTATTCCTGAAGTGTTTTCTCTCCGATCTGGAGCTCGCGTGCGACGAGGCTGCGATCTCGGGATATACCGAAGAAGAGCGCAAAGAATACGCACGTACGCTGCTGGGCTGCGCCCGGGGCAAAAATATGTTCGTTTCCGCCTTCGGCGGCGCGAAAACGAGAACACGGATCGAAAACGTGATCTCTTATAAAAAAATGACGTGGTTTTCCGCCGCAGGCTTCGCGGCGCTTGTAATTGCGATCGCGTTTGTACTTCTCACAAACGCGGGATAGGAGGATAAAATGAAAAGATTCTGTTTGTTGCTGCTCGTTCTCATAGGCGTTGCCGCGCTGTGCGCCTGCTCGCAGGAACAGGCCCCCGAAGCTGATAAAACGCTGTTCAACGCGGTGTGCGACGCCGGGGAAGCGATGGAGCGCGCGCAAAATGCGGACGCCGTTGTATTCAAGGGGCTGAAGCTCGTTTCCGGCGGCAAGGTGTGGGACGCTTTCTATAAGGCGGCGCAGAAGGGTAAGCCCGCGTCGGTTCTGTGCGTAAACTATTACGATATCGAAGGCGTAAACATGAGCGAGGAGCTGTACGAAGCCGAAAAGGATAACTACCCGCAGGTGTTCTTCCTTCTGCTGGAGTATAACGGCGCCGATTATGAGATCACGGTGCGTAAAAGCGATGAAGAGGCCCTCGATTACCACGAAACCTTTGGGTACCTGAAGCATTTTACCGGCAAAGCGCCTTCGCAGGCAGCCTATTCTTCTTACGATAATTACGTGCTGGTGGACGACCCCGCCGCCACGTGGGAGGGTATCGAGGCCGGGCTGGTCAGTTCGCAGGCGGACGCGGGCATAAAACACTATACCGTATATCAGAACACTTTTGACTGATAAAAAGGGAGAGTAAAACCGTGAAAAACAAAACCTACCGCAGGTACTGGGTGTTATCACTCTGCGCCCTGCTGGCAGCTTGCGCCTACCCGATTTTTATGGGCGTTAAGGTGATCGCAAAAATGCAGGCGCTGGGCGCGGTGCCGGTGGAAGATTACCCCAAATACGTGATCCCGTACGCCCCCATCGCGCTGGCGGTGATCCTCGGCGTACTGCTGCTGCCGCTGATGCAGAAGCTCTTGGGTAAGCTCGACCTGCTCTTCGGCGCCGGCGTATCGCTCGGAGCGTTTTTTCTCGCCGAGCGGCTCATGGAAACGAAAATACTGGTGCAGACCCAGGAACTGGTGCCGATGGAGAGCTGGCAGATGTCGCTCTGCTATACGCCGCCGGAACTGTACGAGACCCGCACCTGGGAGGCTGTGGATATTCTTCTCGGCGGGTACAGCCCCGCCTTCAAGCTGCACTTTTATCTGATCTCGGTGATCGTTATCGTAACGCTGCTCAACGGCTTTTACGGCTTCGGCAAAATGATACGCACCGGCGAAACCGGCAGAAAAAAGGCGCTCACCGTGCAGTCGGCGGCAAGTATTGCGTTTCTCGGCATGTGCATCTGGGCGTGTTTTACGGCGTTTTACCGCACCGGCGAGCTCACGGTCCCCCCGGTATCGGCGGTTTTAATGGCGGCATTCTTTATATTGATGGGCGTAACGGCGGGCGCCTTCGTGGGCTCCTTCACCCTCGGCAAACGAAAACTGATTGCGGCGGCGTTTCCCGCGCTGTGCGGCGCGCTGATCACGGCGCTGATGTACGTTGGCGAAATGATACTGCTCAGCGGCAACCTCTTCCGCTTCGGCACAGGCTTCTTCTTTGAAGGGTTCGGCGCGCTGGCGCTCGCCCCTGCGGATATCCTCTTGATAATTGCTTCCGGCGCACTGACGCTGCTCATCTGTCTGCGCCTGAACCGCAGGCAGCCACCCCCAGAAACGGCATAAACCTTCGGACCCCACGCGGGTCCGTTTTTTTAGATGCGTTCAAATTTCAGTTTAACGCGCTGTTTAATTGAAAATGGAAAATGGAAAATTTCGGAAAACGCTTGCGCGTTTTGATTATAAAAGGGAAAATGTTTTGTCACAGAGAAAACCTCGCAATTCTGGACATTATAATGCCGGCCGCAGGCCCATTAATTTTCCATTTTCAATTTTCCATTTTTCATTTGAGCGCAGTGTTAAATTCCAATTTCCCTCATTCCTCCCCGTAACGTTTTGTACCTTGCCTGCCAAATAAAATCATCGTATAATAAAACCGCAGCCGGAGGTGAATACCATGCAGACCGGTCAAAAACTACAAACGCTGCGCATGCAAAAAAATATGACGCAGGAACAGCTTGCCGAAAAGCTGTACGTTTCCCGGGAGCTCGTTTCCAAATGGGAGCTTGGGCAGCGCAGGCCGAACATACGGCTTCTGCGCGATCTTTCGGCTCTGTTCGGCGTCGGTATCGATGAGCTTACGGATACGGGCGCGTTT
>JAFRSZ010000118.1 GCA_017439205.1 Clostridia bacterium | reverse complement strand
GATTATACTCATCGGATAAGCAGGTTTTTCCAGCTTTCGGAAAGCTTTTTTATAAAATCAAAACGCGCCAGCGTTTTCCGAAATTGTTAATTGTTCTTTGTTAATTGTTAATTGAACTGCGCGATAAACTGTAATTTGAAAGGTATATAAATGCATTTTTCCCGTACGTTCAAAAACCTGACCGCGTTGATCCTGCTGACGGCGCTTGCCGTCGGCGCGTTCCGGTTTGCGCCGGTTGACGCCGCGATGCGGGGGCATACGCACATGTGGCTGCGTACCGGCGGCGTCGCGCCCACCTGCCTTGCCGCGGGGCAGATGCAGTATACCTGCGCGGTGTGCGGCGAAAAATATACCGAAGCCATCCCTTCGTTCGGCGGGCACGTGTTTACGGAATCCGTGCAGAAAGCGCCCACCTGCGCCGAGGAGGGGCTGCTGGCGCATACGTGCAGCCGCTGCGGCGAGATCCGGACCGAGACGCTGCCCGTGATCGACGCGCACATGCTGGGGGAGACCGTGCTGCAGACGCTCACCTGCGGGCAGGAGGGGCTGATCCGCTATACCTGCTCTGTGTGCGGCAAAACCTTTGACGAGACCGTACCGCCCACCGGGGCGCACGTTCTGCGCGAAAAAGAGATCTCTCTGCCGACCTGCACCGAGGAGGGTTACGTGCGCAGCGAATGTACGGAGTGCGGCGCGGTGAAAACCGTGCCCGTGATGCAGAACGCGCCGCATACATGGACGGATACCGTGCCCGTGCAGCCGACCTGCCTTACCGCGGGCGAGGTGCTCAGCACTTGCGCCGTATGCGGTACGACCCGCAACGGGCTGCTGCCCAACACCAACGTGCACGTGTGGCAGCTCTCCTCCGAGACCGCGCCCACCTGCGTCACGCCGGGGGTAAAGCGGTATTACTGCGTGGGATGCGTGATCGAGCGCAGCGAAGAGACGCCCGCCACCGGCGTACACACCTGGGACGAGGGTGAGATCACCACCGCCCCCACGATCTCCGGCATCGGCATCCGTACCCGCCGCTGCACCGGCTGCGGTATCGCCCACACCGAGGCCGTGCCCGCGCTGAACGACGCAAAATACGCCGATGCGATCTCCCGCCTGCCCACCTATATCCCGCCCGCGCCCGCCGTGACCGCGCCGCACGATACCTTTACCTTCGTGATGTACGGCAACGGCGACGGGGTCGGCATGCCGCAGCAGGGCGCCATCGAGATGGCAAAGGTGGGCCTGCCTTACGACTATATTTTATCGTATTACTATACCGGCACCACCATCGTGCAGGACGCGTCCGTGCCCGCGCAGTGTTATTATCGCGGCAGCTACGTGAACACCGAAGAGCTGCTTGCCCGCATCATTTACAGCGAGATCGGCGATTCCGGCCTCGAAGCGCAGAAGGCGCAGGGCGTGTGCGCCTATACGATGCTCAAATACTATAACTTCTACGTTACCGACAACACCTATTTCCATGTGGGCTCGGCGGCCTCGTCGTACGCGGCCTGCCCGGATTCGGCAAAGATCGCCGCGGCGCAGGTGCTCGGTGAATATATGATCATGGCGGGCGACGCAAGCCGCGAACCCGCGCTGGCAGAATACCACGATATGTGCGCCGGGCATACGCTGAACGCCATCGACGCGTGGGGCGGCGGGGATTTCCCGCTGGGCGTGCCCTCGCCCTTTGAGGCCTGCCATCCCGATTTTATTACCTATTATACCTGTTCCAGCGCCGAAATGCGCAGCCTGATCCTGGATTGGGACCCGACCTGCCAGCTCTCCGCTGACCCCGCCGAGTGGATCGAGATCCTCTCGCACGACGGCTCTCTGGACGAAAACCGCGGCTACGTCACCTCGATGCGCATCGGCAACAAAACGCTGAACGGCATCGGCCGGTTCAATACCCGCATCCTCGATCTGAAAACCTCGTGCTTTACGGTGGTATATACGCCGTAAATTGCAGTTTAGCGCACTGTTCAATTAACAATTAACAAAGTACAATTAACAATTTCGGAAAACGCTGGCGCGTTTTGATTCTTCCGTAGGGGGCGACGTCTCGACGCCCCGCAAACCATAGAATTCAACATATGTTAATTACATACGAATATGTTGGT
>JAFRSZ010000117.1 GCA_017439205.1 Clostridia bacterium | reverse complement strand
CCCACATGGATGTGATTTTTGAGAACTGCGCGTAAAGCGTAATATTATCGTCTACAGTCGTAACTGCAGGAGACCAGCCGGTGAATTCCCAACCGGTTTCAGCCGTAAGCTGCGGCTCCCAGTCGTGGCTGTAGGGCGTGCCCTTTACAACCTCCTTCGTCAGCGCGCCGGAAACGTAACTGCCGGGCGCGGCGATCACGTAGGTGACGGTCGCCCACTGCGAGGGATCCTTAACGAACACAGCCTTTACCGTAACGTTATCGGTGACGGTCATGGGTTCGTTATCCCATCCGCTGAATGTATAGCCGGACTCGGCGGTGTACGCCGGACGCCATGCTTCGTTGTAGTCGGATCCTTTGAGTACGGTCTGCGTGGTTACGGCGCCGGCGTTAAAGGAGCCGTGCCCTTCGGTGACGTATTCCACCGTTGCCCAATCGTCGGCCTTGATACCATATTGCGCGGTGATCGTGACGTCGTTATTGATCGCGGCGCCCGCGGCCGGTTCGTTGCCCCAGCCTGAGAACGTGTAACCGTAATCCGCGGTAACGCCCGGACGCCAGGAGGTGCTGTAGGCGGTGCCTTTCAGAACCGTCTGCGTGGTTTGGGCTCCCTCGTTGAAGGAACCGTGCGCGCCTTCGCTGTAGGTGACGGTCGCCCAATCGGCGGCGTTGATGCCATATTGTGCGGTTATTGTGATATTCTCGTTTACGGGGGCGCCGGCGGCAGGCTTGTTCTCCCACCCGGTAAAGGTGTAGCCGGTTATTCCGTTCACGGTCGGCGCCCAGGAATCGCTGTACGCCGAGCCCTTTACAACGGTTTTTGTCAGTTCGCCGGAGGCCGTGCCCTTATCGCCGATCACATAAGTGACCGTGACCCATGCGTTGGGGTCATAGCTGAAATTGGCGTAAAACGTGGTGTCTGCCGTGATCGTCTGCGCGGAGGGCGTTACGTAAGAGGTGCCGTTATTCACTGTGGACCAGCCGTCGAATTTATAGCCGGGCGTGGGAACGGGCATGGGAACGCCGGTTGGATTCCCGAGATTGTAAACTGATTCAACGGTCGTGCCGGAAAGAGTGCCCATGCCGCTCGAGGCGGAGGATATCTGATACTGAACGGTATGGACAGGAATATCGCCGCCACGCCAGTACAAACGCACTTTATACCCGTTATATGTTGCGAAAGAGTAATTGGAAGTATAATAAGTTTTGCTGGTTGTGAGATAGCTGTTTTCGTCCAGATAGAAATTGCCTCCGGAGGAGTTGAGTTCAAAACCTGTCGTCAAAGAATAATAGGTAACGCCGTTGCTCGCAAGCTTAAAAGGTCGGTCCTGATTATTGTAACTCTCTGTAATACTGGAAAAATAATATGTGTTTGAAAAATTAGCGCTGTTACCGGAGCCGAACTGCGATACGCGGATCAAGCCGTTTGCTTCAAGATGCACCTCATAAGACGTGAGCGAGCCAGCGTTGTTTGCCAAAGCGTATGTCTTTCCGTCGGACGCCTCATAAATCAGCATCATATCCGTGCTTGCATAGATCGTAGCCGCGGGAGTCACGGGGTTCCAGACATGCCCGTCCATCGGCCACGATGCGTACGGATTCTGCTCGGCGGCCGCAGGGACGGCTGACGTGCATATACAGCCGCACAACATTAGTACGGCGAGTAAACAGGAAATGATTTTTTTGCCGATGAGATAGCTTGGTTTTTTCAAAACGATCCCTCCAAAAATTAAACAAAAATAAATTATTTATAATATGGTAAATCATTTTTTTAATAATATCAATACCTACAAATGTATATATTATTAAAATTAAAGTTTTTGCAGGGTTTTTCTATGAAGATTCTGCCGCAACTTGACTTTTTTTCTATGCAGCGGTATAATAAATACTGCGAGCGGGATGGACGGTTGCGCAGCGTTTGCTGTGAGGAAAGTCCGGGCTCCGCAGAGCAGGATAACGGCTAACGGCCGCCGAGGGTGACCTTAAGGGAAAGTGCAACAGAGATATACCGCCGAAGCGATTCGGTAAGGGTGGAAAGGCGAGGTAAGAGCTCACCGGCGCAGCGGAGACGTTTGCGCCCTGTAAACCCTATCCGGAGCAACACCGACCAAAGTGGCTTGCTCGGCCTATACTTTAACGGGTGGCTTGAGGTGTGAAGCAATTCACATTCGAGATAGATGACCGTCTTAAAAGACAGAACCCGGCTTACAGTTCCGCTCGCACATTACTTAAAGTGCCTCATATACTGCTATGAGGTGCTTTTTTATGTTTTTCAGAGAATTTTTATGCGCAATGATCGCGCTGCTTTCCGTGTGGGGCGCGGCGGCGCTGGCGTATATGCTTTCGCTGTGGCTGATCCGTCCGAAAACAGGCGAAAACGCGGTGGTGCTGCTGCGGATGAGCGGCAGCGCGGAAACGGATATCGCAAGGGTCAGCTACTGCTTATCACGCCTGTCTGTGGCCGGGGAACTGAAGCATACGGTGATCGCGGCGGTTTGTGCGGATGAAGACACAACATGTTCATCTTATACCGCGGTTAAACAGGCGTTTGCGCAGGAGCCGCACGTTCTGGTGTGCGGCGTCAGCCGGTTTCGGGACGTGTTTTTATCCTGAAGTCCTTTTTTTAGTACAATGAATCGATTAAAATATAAACGGAACGTATAAAACGGGAGGAAAGTCCGTTATGCTCACATTTTTGACCGGGATCGATCCTGCCGCCAAAAGAAAATACATCGGGCGGCGTCTGGCTGAAACGGTGGAACGCGGCGAAGACGCGGTTCTGATCGTGCCGGAACAGGAGAACTTTGAGCGGGATAAAGAGCTGATGCTGCAATACGGCGCGCGCGTGAGCAACCGTATCAGGATCACAAGCTTCAGCCATTTCTGCAGAGACTATCTGGAATCGCATCAGCATGCCGTAAAACCCGAAGCGGACGAAACGGCGGTGACGGTGCTGATGAGCCTTGCCGTACGTCAGGTAAGCGATGAGCTTGAGATCTACGGGAAGCATTACCGCCGCCCCGGAAGGGTACGAGCGCTCGTCGCATTTTATAACGAGATCGTGAACGCCGGGTTCGACCCGCAGGCGCTGCATCTTGCGGGACAGAAAACAGACGGGAGCCTGAAGGAAAAAACAAGAGAGCTTGCGCTGATATTTACGGCGTTTGAGGGCCTGCTTACAAAACGGTTCTCAACACAAACGGATAATATGAACGTGACCGGCGAGCTTCTGGCTGTGTCGGACGAATTCAGAGATACGGATTTCTGGTTTGACGATTTCCGCGGATTTACCGGCGCGCAGATCCGTATGATCGCACTTCTGATGCCGCGCTGCCGCAATATGTACATCAGTCTGACTGGAAACTCCGCCTCTGCGGGCGGCGTCCGGTTTGAACACGTCGGCAAAAACCGCAGGCGGCTGATCGCTCAAGCGAACAAATCACATATTGAAGTAAAAGAAGAAAACGTCCCGTGTGAAAAAAAAGACGCAGGGCTGGACCATCTGCGCAGAAATCTGTTTGCGTCCGCGCCGCAGAAAATGAGCGGATGCCCCGACGGCGTACATTTACTGAAGGCATCGAACAGATACGAGGAATGCGAAATGATCGCGCTTCAGGCAAGGCGTTTGCTTGACGGCGGCGTTTGCCGCGCAAGAGATATCGCGGTGCTGCACAGAGACGAATCGATCACTGCGCCGCTGCTTGCCGCGTTGAAAAAATACGACGTGCCGGTATTTGAGGATACGCGCCGCTCCCTTTGCTGCTATCCCCCGGTTCGTCTGATGCTTGCCGCCGTTGAGATCGCGGCAAAAGGCTTTTCAACGGAGACCGTGCTTTCCGCACTGAAAACGGGTATGACGGGCGCCGCTGTGGAAGACGTATCGGAACTGCAGAATTACGTTTACCGCTGGCAGATCGACGGAAAAGCATGGACCTCGGCGTTTACCGCGAATCCGCTGGGCTTCGGCATGGAGATGGACGAAAACGCCGCTTCTGAGCTTCAGCGCATCAACACTACCCGCGCACGGTTCTGCGATCCGGTCCTGCGGCTGAAAGCGTCGCTCGAAAAAGAGAATGGGCTCCATAGCTGCAAAGCGCTGTATCTGTATCTGAAGGAATGCGACGTGGCCGTGCATTTCCGAAAATACGCCGAATATCTGTACGCCCGCGGTGAAGAGGGAAAGGCGATAGAGTGCGCCGGCGTGTGGGACGCCTGTATGGATTATCTTGACGCGCTTGCAGGGGCGATCGGCGAGCATCCGGTTGCGCCGCTGTATTTTTATGAACTGCTTACGCTGATCCTTTCCGGCGGCAGCATCGGCTATATCCCGCCGGGGATCGATAAAATGACTGTAGGCAGCGTTGACCGTACGCGCGTGCTGCAGCCGAAAGCCGTGTTTATTCCCGGATTTACGGAAGGGATGTTCCCCAAAAATACCGTGTCGGCCGGGCTCCTTACGGTAAAAGAACTGCGCGCGCTGAGCAAAGAGGATTTCCCGCTCGAAAAAACGCCCGAAGAGGTTTATGAAGAGGAAAGGCTGATCCTTTATAACGCGCTGAATCTGCCCGAAAAACAGTTGTATATCTCTTATCCGACCGCGCTTACGACCGGTGAGAAAACGGAGCCCTCGCCGATCATCGGAGAGATCAGGCGCATTTTTACGGATATTGAGGTCAAAGACGCTTCAACGGTCCCGGCGACTGAGAAGATCAAAACCATGGAAACGGCTTTTTCGCAATATGCCGCGGCTGTGCGTGAGAATTCGCCGGTTGCCGCTACGCTCGGAGCTTTGCTGAAGGAGGATTCCGTTTACGGGGCGCGCATCTCTTCGCTCTACCGCGCCGTCAACGGCAATGATCTTTCTTTCAGCGATCCCGCTGAAGCGCTGCGGCTGTTCGGCAATGAGATAAGCATGTCCGCCTCAAAAGCGGAAACCTACGCAAAATGTCCGTTCCGGTATTTCTGCCGTTACGGTATGGGCGTAGAGAAGATCACGGCGTCAAAGATCGACGCGCGTATCAACGGCCTTATCATTCATAAGGCGCTTGAAGAAGTGATACAGAAATACATCGGAAAAGATCTGAAGGACGTTACAGACCGCGAACTGGTGGAAGACGTGAACCGGTCGGTAGACGGCTACTGTGAAACGTATCTCGGCGGAACCGAAAATCTTCCGCCTGCAATGGTACGTATGCTCGGCAGGCTGAAAAACGAGATCTTTGATATCCTTTCGGTGCGGCGGGATGAATTGACCGCATGCCTCTTCCGTACCGCCGCAACGGAGCTTTCGATCGGCTATTCCGACGGTATCAAGGGGTATGAGGTGCCGCTGCCGGACGGCGGAAAGCTGGTGATCCACGGCAGCGTTGACCGCGTTGATCTGATGACGGATAAAGGTACAACGTATGTGCGCGTGATCGACTATAAAACCGGCGGCAAGGATTTTGCGCTCAGCGACGTGTTCTACGGCCTGAACATGCAGATGCTGATCTATCTGTTTGCGATCTGCGACAACGGAAAGGAACGCTTCGGCGAAACGACGCCCGCAGGGATCCTTTATATGCCGGCGAAGGCTTCCGGCAAAACGCTGGACAGGAACGCGAGCGAGGATGATATACGGAAAAGGCGTTACGAAAACGGCAGGATGAACGGGATCATCCTTGAAAACGCAGACGTTCTGAACGGGATGGAGGACGGCGCGCACGGCGTATTTATCAACGCCGAGATCAGGGAAGACGGTACAATGAAGGGAAATTTCCTGACGCTGCAGGAGTTTTCGTTGCTGCATAAAAAGATCGACGCGATATTGTGTGAGACCGGCATGAATATCCACGAAGGAAAAATTCCGGCGCTGCCTGTGGAAGAAAACGGCGGCAGGACCGCCTGTGATTATTGCGAT
The DNA here is from genome assembly GCA_017439205.1 of Clostridia bacterium. Classification (GTDB taxonomy): domain Bacteria; phylum Bacillota; class Clostridia; order Oscillospirales; family Acutalibacteraceae; genus RUG806. Next base: position 32,869 of record JAFRSZ010000117.1, on the reverse strand, counting down.
TACGCCGCGATATGCCTTAAGGAACAGAGCGCTGAAAAAAGGACCGTAATGAAAACGGATCACGCGCAGGCGCTCAAACGGCTGCATGAGGAGGTAGACGCATGAAACAGTGGACGGATGAACAGCGGCAGGCGATCACTGCGAACAGCGGCACGATCCTTGTGAGCGCGGCGGCTGGCTCCGGCAAGACAAGCGTTCTGGTTGAACGTATCGTGCATAAGCTGACGGACGAAAACGACCCGGTGCCGCCTTCGGCGCTGCTTGTGGTCACTTTTACGAACGCCGCGGCTGCGGAGATGCGCTCCCGTATTTATAAGCGGCTTCGGGAACTGCAGGAAGAAGAGCCTCACAGGGAGATCCTCTACGCTCTCACGGCAAGGCTGGATGAGATGAACGTATGTACGATGGATTCTTTCTGCATGAAGCTCGTGCGTGAAAACTTCAACGCATGCGGCGTTGAACCGGATTTCGGCATGATCGAAGAAGGAGAGGAACAGGCGCTGAAGGCACAGATCGCCCGGCAGATCACAGAGGACCTGTATAAATCTCCCGAAGGAAATCACGAAGCGCTGACGCGTCTCTTTCAGGCGGGCCGGGACGATAACGCATTATGCGAAGGGATACAGGCGCTCTCCGATTTTTCGATGAGCGAGGATTTCCCCGATACATGGCTCGATACGGTTGCAGAGCATTTCAAGCCCGCAAAAGCGGAAGACTCCGTTTGGGGAAAGATTCTTCTGCGCCATTTCGCAGAGGGCGTGGGCTATTGCCTTTCCCTTTATGAGACCGTGCTGGAAGAGCTGTTTGAGGACGCTGCGCTGCAGGAAAAGCTGGAAGCGCTCTATCAGACCGAATACGACGTGCTGAGCGGGTTGCTGCGCGACGTAACCGTTGGCTGTTGGGATACGGCATGCGAAAGCATTTCACATGCAAGAAACGTGATCGGTGCGAACCGTTTTCCCGTGCTGCGCGGGTATAAGGACGATCCGCTGAAGCTGCGCGTTCAGGCAAAACGCGACGCGGTAAAGGCCGTGCTGAAAAAACTGGAAGAAGACTGCGCCGCCACAAACGCTGAAAATATGGAGGACGTAGAGGCGCTGGCGCCTGCCGCGCAGCAGCTTGTGGATGCGGTAAAGCGGTTCAACCTTGCCCTTTTTGAAGAAAAGAAACGTAAGAATCTGTACGGATTTTCGGACATCACGCATTTTGCCGTATCGCTTCTGTACGACCCCGCGGCGCAGGACCGCAAAACGCCGCTTGCCAGAGAACTGGCGGAAGGCCTGAACGAGATCATGATCGACGAATATCAGGATACCAACCGCGTACAGGAAAGACTGTTTTCATGCCTGTCGAAAAATGAAGAAAACATGTTTCTTGTTGGCGACGTGAAGCAAAGCATTTACAGGTTCCGGCTGGCAAGCCCGGAATTGTTCACCGAAAAGCTGGAGGCCTTTCCGAAATACGATCCGGATGCTCCAGTAAAAAAATCAAAGATCATACTCAGCAAAAACTTCCGCAGCCGGAAAGGCGTAACGGAAGCGGTCAATTTTCTGTTTTCAAAACTGATGAGCAAAACATGCGGTGAAATCACCTACGACGATGACGAAGCGCTGGTATTCGGAGCGGATAAATACCCGGAGAGCGCGTCTCCGGACGTTGAGGTCTGCCTGATCGACGCGGATGAGATCGGCGCCGCCGAAGCGGAAGCGCAGTATATCGCATCGCTGATCGAACGAAATATCGCGGAGGGATCGCCGGTTTCCGACGGCGAACGGCAGAGGTCTGCCACGTACGGTGATTTCTGTATCCTGCTGCGTTCTGCGAAGAACAACGCAGAGATTTACGCGAATGCGCTGCGCAAAAAGAATATTCCGGTGTTTTTTGATTCCCGCGAAGGATTCTTTGACACCGCGGAAGTAAGGATCATGCTTTCGTTCCTGCGGGCGGTGGACAACCCCGTTTCCGATCTCGATCTGCTTGCGGCAATGCTTTCGCCTTTGGGGCTGTTTACGCCGCAGGAGGCGGCGGCGCTGAAATCGGATTACGCGGAACAGCGCCGCGGCAGACAGCCTCTGTATATGGCAGTTCAGTATGCCGCTGAGAACGGCAACGTGCAGTGCTGCAGCTTCCTTGCGCTAATGGAACGGTTCAGGATGCTCAGCGCCACAGCCTCCGCGCCGGAAGTTATAAATACGATCTACAACGAAACGCCTGTTCTTTCCGCCGTGCGCGCGATGGACGGCGGCAAACTGCGGGAAGCGAACCTGCGGGCGTTATACGAGGCAGCAGTAAAATTCAGCGCCGAGGACGAGAAGAGCCTGTGCGCATTTCTGCGGTATCTGAGCGTTCTGATCGATAACGGCGCGGATCTCAGAAAGGGCAGCGCGGGAGCTGATTATAACAGCGTATCCATTCTTACGATGCACCGATCAAAAGGGCTGGAATTCCCGTTTGTGATCATCGGCGGCATTACGAAGAAATTCAACCTCTCAGAACGGTCTTCGGTGCTCAGCGTTTCACACGCGCTCGGCATCGGCCTGAAGAGAAGGGAACCGGAAAAACTGAAGTTTTACGATACGCTTTCTTCAAAGGCGGTGAAAACGGAGCTCAGAAGCGCTGCGTTATCGGAAGAACTCCGTATATATTACGTTGCGCTGACGCGGGCAAAAGAAAAGCTGATCCTTTTGCTGACGCCTTCCGACCTCGATAAGGCAATATTCAACGCACAGGCGTCACTCCCCGTGATCGGGCAGCTGCCCCCATATCATGTGGCATCGGCAGTCAGCCCGCTGCAGTGGCTTTTGCCTGTTCTTCTGCAGCATGAGGACCTCGCGCCTTTCAGGGCGATCCCCGGAGGCAGCGCGCCGGCTGAATTTTCGATCGCAGCAAGCCGCGTCCGTATCTCGCCCGAGGAGAACACGCAGCCTTCTGAGGAGCCCGCACCGGTTGATGAAGCGCTGAACGAAACAATTCGCAGGGCGATCGCACAAACGTATCCGTACGGCGCCGTGAGCGGCGCGCTCTCGTTGCATACCGCGTCCAAACTGCGTGAGGAGCATTTTTCTGCGCAGTATTTCGGCAAAAAAGTACCTGCGTTTTTGTATGATTCCGCACTTTCTCCGGCGGATATCGGAACGGCAACGCATAAGTTCCTTCAATACTGTGATTTTGCAAAGCAGCCTTGTGATATCGCGGCAGAGATCGAACGTCTCGTTTCTTTGTCGCTGCTCAGCGGACAGGAGGGGAGAAGTGTAAATCAGGAAGCGATCAACCGGTTTTTCGGGTCGCAGCTGTTTGCGCGTATAATGCGCGCCGAAAAGGTATACAAAGAACATTCCTTCACCATTGCGAAAAGCGTCTGTGATTTTGATCCCACGCTGCCGAAACGTTTCGCGGACGAAAAAACCGTGGTGATCGGCAAGATCGACCTGGTGTTTATTGAAAACGGGAAAGCGGTGATCGTGGATTATAAAACGGACCGTATCGGTGAAATCGACGAATTGCCGCCGCGGTATGCGGATCAGTTGAAAGTATATTGCGAGGCCGTGGAACAGGCTTTGGGCTATGAGGCAGCAGAAAAGATCCTGTATTCTCTTACGCTTTGTGATTTTATTGCTTGCTGACCGTTTATAAAACTTTACGGGAATCGGCAAACACGCTTTTTCTTCTGTTGACTTTTATTCGCTGAAACGGTATAATAAAAATGTATATTCTTTGAAAGGAATAATTGCATCATGAAAAAGCGCATTTTTACCGTTCTGGTTGCTTTTGTTCTGGTTTTCTGCAGTGTTGTTACGCTTGCGAATCGGGCAGGGGCCTTCGGCGATTACGACGGCGACAACGATTTCGGCGACTTCGGCGGCAACGACAGCTACGATTGGGGCAACGACAATGACAGCTACGATTGGGGCAACGACGACAACGGCGGCGGGTACATAATTTACGGCGGCGGTTCCGGCGGCAGCGGCGAAGGCGGCACGGGTTTCTTCGGTGCGCTGGTCATCGTAGCGATCATCGTTATCATTGTAATAATGATAAAACGGAAAAACGGCACTGTGCAGCATCCTGTGGCAGCGGGCGGTACCGTAACGGATCCATCTTCGCTCAGGCCGATCAACGAGTATCTTAAGCTGGATCCTACGTTTTCGGAATCCGCTTTTACAGAAAAGCTTTCAAACATGTTCGTTCAGTTCCAGAACGGCTGGCAGGCGAAAGATCTTGAACCGCTGCGTCCGTATATGAGCGACGCGTTTTATGCGCAGATGGACCGTCAGCTTGACAGTTATCGTTTGAACAAACGCACAAAGATGATCGATCGGATCGCGGTGCTCGGCGTTAACCTTTCGGGCTGGAAGCAGGAAAACGGTAACGACGTGATAATAGCGCGTTTGAATACCCGCTTTATCACATATACGGTTGACGACGCTACCGGAAATCTTCTGCAGGGCAGCAAAACCGCTGAAAAGTTTTTGGATTACGAATGGCAGTTGATCCGTTCTTCGGGTAAAACCACGGTAGCCGAAGGCGGCGTCAAGGTACAGAACTGCCCGAACTGCGGCGCAACGATCAATATCAACCGCACGGCGAAGTGCGAATACTGCGGCTCCATCGTTACTGTGGATTCCTACGATTGGGTCGTGAACGGCATTAAGGCTATTTCTCAGCGTACGGTAGGATAAAACAGAATTCAATATTAAAAAACCCGCAGCCGAAAGCGACTGCGGGTTTCTTTTCGATCGGACGTTTCAGCCGATATAATCGTAACCGGCTTCTTCTACCGCCGCTTTTAATGCGTCGTCCGGTACGTCCGACGAAAGCGTGAGCACGGCGTTGTTTTCGGTATGGCTGGGGGCCGCGGCCTCCACGCCGGGGATCGCTTCAAGCGCCTTCTTTACGTGCGCTTCGCAGCGCGGGCACATCATGCCGTTGATTTTAACTGTTTTTTCCATTGATTTATTCTCCGTTTCTTTTATAATCTGCAGGTCTGTGAGATCCACGGGCTCTGCTTTTTTGTTCGATTTGTGTTTATATGGTTTGAACAGGTTCAGACGCAGCGCGTTTGATACCACGCAGAAACTTGAAAGACTCATTGCCGCGGCGCCGAACATGGGGGAGAGGGTCCAGCCGAAAACGGGGATCCATACTCCCGCTGCCAGAGGAATGCCGATCACATTGTAAATGAAAGCCCAGAACAGGTTTTCCCGGATATTTCGCAGGGTGGCTTTTGAAAGACGGATGGCAGCGGCAACGTCGGTGAGTTTTGAATTCATCAGGACCGCGTCGGCTGCGTCGATCGCCACGTCGGTTCCGGCGCCGATGGCGATACCCGTATCGGCGCTCGTGAGCGCAGGCGCGTCGTTGATGCCGTCGCCGACCATCGTCACGCGGCCTTTCTGGCGAAGCTTACGGATGATCTCCTCCTTGCCGCCGGGAAGCACGTTGGCAAAAACGGCGTCCACGCCCGCATTTTTACCGATCGCGTCGGCGGTACGCCGGTTGTCGCCGGTGAGCATCACAACCGTAAGACCCATTTCTCTCAGCTCTTTTATGGCCTGCGCGCTGTCTTCCTTAATTGTGTCCGCTACGGCGATCAAACCGATAACATTGCCGTCATAAGCGAAAAACAGCGGCGTTTTGCCCTCGTCGGCAAGTGCGTCGGCTTTTGCTGACATTGCTTCGGGAATATTCCTTATAAAAGCGCGTTTTCCACCGGAAAGCGTTTTGCCGTTGAGGTTTCCCTGAAGCCCTTTGCCGGGAACCGCGGTAAAATCGTTGATCTCAGGCGGGGTGACGCCGCGTTCTGCCGCTGCGGCCGTGATCGCTTTTGCAAGCGGGTGTTCGCTTTTGGTTTCCAATGCGGCGGCAAACGTGAGAAGCTCTTCTTCGGAGATTCCGTTTGCAGGTACGATATCCGTAAGCACCGGAGCGCCGTTCGTGATGGTGCCGGTTTTGTCGAGCGCTACGATGCGGGTCTTGCCTGTCTGTTCCAGAGCGGCTGCGGTTTTGAACAGAATGCCGTTTCTTGCGCCGAGGCCGGAACCTACCATGATCGCGACAGGCGTTGCAAGCCCCAGCGCGCACGGGCAGCTGATCACGAGAACGGAAATCCCGCGAGACAGCGCGAAACCCATGTCTTTGCCCGCGGCAAGCCATACTGCGGCGGCAACGATCGCGATGCCGATCACGACAGGTACGAAAACGCCGCTCACCCTATCGGCTGTTTTCGCGATGGGGGCTTTTGTGGCTGCGGCGTCCGAAACCATTTTGATGATCTGAGAAAGCGTGGTATCTTCGCCGACGCGAGCTGCTTCGCATTTCATATAGCCGTTCAGATTCACCGTGCCGGCGGAAACAAAACTGCCCGGCGCTTTATCCACCGGTATGCTTTCACCGGTGAGTGCGGATTCATCCGCGGCGCCTGCGCCTTCGAGAACCGTGCCGTCCACGGGGTATTTTTCTCCGGGCTTTACGATAAACACGTCGCCTTTTTTCACTTGATTGATCGGAACTTCCGTCTGCGCGCCGTTTATGAGGATCACTGCGCTTTGCGGGGCAAGGCGCATCAACGCTTTCAGCGCGTTGGTGGTTTTTCCCTTGGAACGCGCTTCGAGAAGTTTTCCGACGGTGATCAGCACAAGGATCATCGCGGCGGATTCAAAATAAAAACGGTCCATATAAGACTCGCCGTTCCCTCCGCCGGCAACGTCCGCGGTCATGGCGAACAGAGAACACACGCTGTATACGAACGAAGCGCCGGAACCGAGAGAAACAAGCGTATCCATATTCGGCGCGCGGTGTATCAGACCTTTGACGCCGGAAATGAAAAACTTCTGGTTGATGATCATCACAGCGGCTGCAAGGAGCATCTGAACAAGCCCCATCGCAACGTGGTTGCCCTCGAAGAAAGAGGGGAGCGGCCAGCCCCACATCATATGTCCCATGGAAAAGTACATCAGTACCAGCAGGAATGCGGCGGAGGCGATCAGCCTGCGGATCAGTTTCGGCGTTTCGGTATCTGCGAGCGCGTCCGCGTTTTCTGCGGCGGGTATGGCTGAAGCGCCTTTTTTTGAAGCTCCGTAACCGGCGTCGGTTACCGCCTTGATGATCGAAGCCTCGTCGGCAGTGCCTTCAACGCCCATGGAGTTTGTAAGCAGGCTTACCGCACAGGACGTAACGCCCGGTACGGCGGATACTGCTTTTTCAACGCGCGCCTGGCAAGCGGCGCAGCTCATGCCTGTAACGTTATATTGTTCCATTGTGTTTTCCCTGTGGTTACATCAGTTTTTTCAGAAGTTCGTTGAGTTCTTCTACGGTCTCATCCTTGCCGTTCCGGATATCGGAAACCACGCACGTGCGGATATGAGAGGAGAGAAGCTCCCGGTTGAACGCGTCGACGGCTGCGGATACGGCGGCGCTCTGTGTGAGAACGTCTGCGCAGTAAGCGTCCTTCTCGATCATTCCTTTTATGCCCCGGATCTGGCCTTCTATGCGGCTGAGGCGGTTTACAAGGCGTTTTTTTTCTTCATCGGTGCGGATTTTTGTGCGTTCGCAGCAGCAATCGTTTTTCATATATAACATCCTTTTTTTAGATTAATACCCTGCGGGGGTATCATAATTATATACCCTATGGGGGTATATGTCAAGAGATTATGCGATAAAAAAAGAGCCTTTTAACAGGCTCCGTAAAATTCTTTGATATAGCTTTCCACCTGCGCGCGGGTACCGGTGAACGGCCCGGGCGTTTCCATTTTGAGCGATACCGTTGCGGTTGCGGTGATCAAGGCCTTTGCGGGTGGATGGTGTAGTCTTTCGCAGATGTAGCTTGCAAAAGCGGTGTCGCCGCGTCCGGTACGCCCGCGAAGATCCCTTGATTTTATCGGGCAGGTGAGGATTCTGCCTTCCGCGTAAACCAGAACTTCACTGTTATGTGTGATCAGCACTTCCTTTGCGCCCCAGGAAGCAAGCATCTTTGCCGCTTCGGCCCGGTCGGCCGTGCCGGTCAGGATCTCAGCCTCGGCCGCGTCAGTTTTCAGAAACGTAATGTAAGGGAGCAGGTCTTTTTTCTCTTTCCAATCGGAAAAATACATTTCGCCGCCGAAGGCGACGTTTGCATTGCGCAAATACCCCTGAACGTCGACGGCGACCGCGCCGAGCCGTGAGAGCGCGGGGATCATATCCGGCGCGTAATCGCCGTTCAGCAGCCCTGCCAGATGATATACTTCAGCAGATATGTCTTGAGGCAGATCCGCAGGGGAGAAGGGCTCGCCCCGGGCGGCGCACACGCTGCGGCGTTTTTCTTTGTCCGCGGTGAAATACGTGTTTTCCATCATCGTTGTATTGCCGCTGAAAACACAGTAAACGTCTTCGGCGGGTACGCGGAATTCTTTTAAGAGGCCGCTGCTTGATTCATTGATTTTTGTAAGTACGCCGACGTGATGTCCCAGCGCAGACCCGGCTGCAGATGAATAAAGAACCGCGCCGCCCGCAGCATAGACGGTATTGCCGAGGTGATCGGTATTTTTATCTTTACAGATATGTCCGATCACAAGCGTATCGTATTTTTTCATTCGTATAATCCCCGGTCAGATGAAATACTGTTCGTAGCTGTCGATATCAAAGATATAAAGCTTGAAATGCTTCTCGCTGATCGCTTCTTTGAAATTCGCGCCGACCTTCACCAGCTTGAGATTCGTTTTCATCTCAAAATCGACGTGTTCGTAATGCAGCGCCTCGGCTACGTCTTTTGTGCGCACTTCCAGACGCGGCGTATCGTCGGGATTCTTACAGAGGGAGAAGTTGATCGCGTCCACGTTTACGCCGTTGGCGGTAAGGCTGATGAACTTCTCCATCGGCCTTTTTTTCTTTTTCTTCTTCTTTTTCAGTTTATCGAACATCCCGTTTTCCTCATTCAGTATGTTTTCTATATTTTAACCCAGAAAATGAGGAAAGTCAAACCGCATTTCATTTTTTTTCGCGAAGGTATTTTTCTTTTGTAGCCTGGCCGCCGCGCAGGTGCCGCTGCGCTTTATTGATATCCAGAACTTTTCGTACTTCATGCCAAAGGTCGCTGTTTACGTTCTGCAGCTTTTCTGTAATATCGGTATGTACCGTGCTTTTCGATACGCCGAACGCCTTTGCCGCGGCCCGCACGGTGGCGTTGTTTTTAACGATATAAAGAGCCAGTTCTTCCGCTCGATTGGCGGTGTCAACCATTGATATATCTCCTCTCGCGTGGTATCAGTAATTAATATGACCGCGCGCGAAAGGATATTCATATTCGCACAAGCAACAAAAAACCGCCCACCGGGCGAAAAATCATGAAACTGAATTACGGGATCTTCATAAACATTTTATCTTAAGAACTTTTTGCTCCCCGCTAAACAGATCGCCATTTCAGTGAGACGTGAAGAGTGAAAAAATAAAAAACAGCAGCCGCCTGCGCGACTGCCGATTTTTGGCGGAGAAGAGGAGACTCGAACTCCTGCGCCGGGGTTTAGCCGACCTACGCCCTTAGCAGGGGCGCCTCGTCACCAACTTGAGTACTTCTCCATAGTAACGTAAATTAAGAATATTCAATTGGCGGAGAGAGTGGGATTCGAACCCACGGTACCCGTAAGAGTACGACGGTTTTCAAGACCGTTCCGTTATGACCGCTTCGGTATCTCTCCTTAAGTGCAACTTATATTATCACAATGTTTTGTAAAAGTCAAGCCTTTTTCATAAATAAATTCGGTGTGTTTTTTACCTTGCGGTATTGCTTTACAGTATGCAATTCATTATAATTATCATTAAGAAAGAGAAGGTGAAAAAATGAAGGAATATATGAACGTCTCGCTCCCGGCAGAGCAGCGCGCCGCTTTGCTTCTCAGGGAAATGAGCACGGAAGAAAAGCTATATCAGCTCACCGGAGATATGCTGTTCAATGTGGATGAAACGTATGAGAAAAATCGCGATCCCAGGAACGGCAGTTACCGTAATCCGGGGCATTTTATGCATTATGAAAGAGAGATCCCGGCCAATCCGTCTGAAGTAGCGCGCCGCATCAACCGCGATGTGGAGCTGAGCATCAACGCGCAGCCGCACGGCATTCCGCCCATTGAAAACGGCGAAGCGCTGCACGGCGCGCAGTGGGGGATGGCGACCTGCTTCCCGCAGCCCATTGCCATGGCGTCCATGTTCGATCCCGCGCTTGTGGAAGAAATCGGAGAGGCCGTAGGAAAGGAATGCGCCGCCGTTGGCGTGCGTCAGGTGTTCGCGCCGGTGGTGAACGTGGTGCGCGACTGCCGCTGGGGCAGAACGGTGGAGACATACGGCGAAGACGTGCAGATCACCTCGGATATGGGCGCTGCGTACTCAAAAGGGCTGCAGAGCGCTGGCGTGATCGCCACGCCGAAGCATTTCGCCGATAATTATGCCGCGGGCGGAAGAGATTCCAACTATTCGGAGAATTCCGAACGGACGCTTCGCGAAGTGTTTTTGCCCCCGTTTAAGGCGTGCTTTGACGCAGGCGCGAAATCCACAATGGCGGCCTATAACGCATGGGAGGGCGTGCCTTGTACGTGCAGCCCGCGTCTGCTCACGGAAATACTGCGCGATGAGTGGAAATTCGACGGATTCGTGGTTTCGGACTATTCCGGTGCACAGGGTGTTTACAGCGCTCATAAACTGTTCGCGTCTGAAGAAGAAGCCGCGGCGGCCTGTATAAACGCAGGGCTGGACGTAATATTGCCTTCAAATAAAATCGGTCTGCTGAAAAAGGCATATGCCGAAGGGCTTATCCCGGATGGATCTCTGGATAAGAGCGTGCTTCGCATCCTGACCGCAAAATTCCGTTTGGGGTTGTTTGACAGGCCCTTCGCGGATGCAGAAGCGGCGGATAAAACGGTAAGAAATGCGTCGCATAAGAACCTCGCGCTGAAGGCGGCGAGAGAGTGTTTGATCCTTCTGAAAAATAACGGTATGCTCCCGCTGCAAAAAGAGAAGATCTCCGTTCTCGGCGTATGCGGACGCATCGCCCTGTGTTTCCCTGTGGGGGATAACTATTCGGGGCCCTACGGACGCAAGTGGACTGCGCCGGACGCGAAAACGCCGCTGGAATATCTGCGGATGTATCTTGACGGTATCGCCGAAGTCAGGTATTTTGACGAGGACGCGGATCCTGCCGCGTTGAGGGAATGCGACGCGGTCCTGTATTTCAGTTCGATCCTTGAAGGAGAGGGAGCGGACCGCAGCGACCTCAGGCTGCCGGGGATCCGCCGGACGAAGCATCGAGCGGATGACGCGGGGTTCATTGTGGACGATACCGAGCGTGAGGTCACTGAGGATCAGGAAGCAAAGATACGCGCCGTTGCCGCGGAAAACCCAAATCTCGCGGTGATCCTGCTCAACGGCGCTCCGATCGAAATGAGCGCCTGGATGGACGAAGCAAAGGCCGTCGTTGAGGCGTGGTATCCCGGAGAACAGGGGGCGCAGGCAATTACGGAATTGCTGTTCGGCGATATCTGCCCCTCGGGGAAGCTTCCGATCACGTTTCCGCGCAGCGCGGGTCAGCTTCCGCTTTTCTATTGCCATAAACCCAGCGGACGCGGCTACGGTTATGTGGATAACGACGGTTCGCCCCTGTATCCGTTTGGCTACGGGCTGAGTTATACGTCGTTCAGCATTGAAAACGTTCGGTTTACCGTTGAAGAAGAGGGCGTAACAGTGACGTGCAGCGTCAGAAATACCGGCGCGTACGATGGCGCGCAGGTTCTGCAGCTATATGTGAAAGGCGAACACTGCGACGTGGTTCGTCCGGTGAAGGAACTGAAGGGTTATACGCGTGTGGAGATCCCGGCCGGCGAAACCGCCGACGCATGTATCCGGCTCGGCACCCAAGCGTTCTGTTATTATGACCGGCGTATGGATTACGGCCCGCACAACGGCGATTATACGCTGGCGCTGGGCACGTCGTCTGAAGATATTGCAGCTTCCTTCGATGTACGCGTTCGCGACGGACACGTCGTTTTATGAATGATCGACAAGCTGTGTTTGTGATTTACGGCGGCTTGACAAAAGAATTGCCGTAATTTATAATAATTCTTGTTTGAAATATAAAAGTGCGTAAATCTTTACGTTTTTTCGTTTATTGTTGAGGTGAACCATATGCCCACACTGTTTATTGTGCTGCCGTGCTACAACGAAGAAGCCGTACTGCCTTCCACGTTGCATGCGCTTCATGAAAAAATGAGCGCGTTGATGTCTGCCGGCAGGATTTCAGCCGAAAGCCATGTTGTGTTCGTTGACGACGGCTCGCGTGACCGGACATGGGAGATCATTGAACAGGCGCACGCAGAGGATCCTTTATTTCGCGGGATCGCCCTTTCAAGAAACCGCGGCCATCAGAACGCGCTGCTTGCAGGTCTTATGACCGTAAAGGACGAGTGCGACGCCGTGATCACAATGGACGCGGATCTGCAGGATGACGTGGACGCAATCGACGGCATGCTTGAAGCCTTTGCGCAGGGAAACGAGATTGTATACGGCGTGCGGTCTTCCAGAAAAACCGATACCTTTTTCAAGCGTTCCACAGCCCGTATGTTTTACCGGTTTATGAACATGCTCGGCGCGGAAACGGTAGCCGACCACGCGGATTTCCGCCTGATGAGCGCAAAAGCGATCACTGCGCTGGAATCCTTTGAAGAAGTGAACCTTTTTCTGCGCGGGATCGTGCCGCTGCTCGGATTCAAAAGTGAAAAGGTTTACTACGAACGCAAAGAGCGGACGGCGGGCGAAACGAAGTATCCTCTGAAAAAGATGCTCTCGTTCGCGTTTGAGGGGATCACATCCTTTTCGGTCAAGCCGATCCGTATGATCGCGCTGACCGGCGCGCTGATCTTTTTCGCCAGCGTTGTGATGCTGGTATATTGCCTGATCCGGCATTTTACGGGGCAGACCGTAAGCGGATGGACGTCGCTCGCTGTTTCCATATGGGCGCTCGGCGGTATTCAGCTGCTTTCAATCGGCATCATCGGCGAATATATCGGCAAGGTATATCTGGAATCGAAAAAAAGGCCTCGTTATATCATTGATAAATATCTTAAATAACTTCTGTATATCCGGAGGGGAACGGAAAATGAAACTAAAGCGCCGTAATTTGCCCGAACTGGCTGAAAAGGTCGCGGGGGGCGGCATCTGCGTTTTTGTAGGGATCATGATGCTGATCCTTACTTCAACCGCGTTTCTTTTTACAACCGGCATGGAGATCGTAAAAGAGGGCGCAGGGATGGATACGACCGTGAACCGTATCTTTGAACTTGAAGAGAGCGTTGTTTATTACAGCGATAACTTTCTTTGGAATCTGATCGTTCTCGCAATTTCGCTGATCGGCTGCAGGCTTCTGCTTTCGGCGGCATCAAAGCTCCGGTTTCGGTATCAGGCGGCGATCCTTGTTGTATGGACGCTCGCGATCGGCCTGATATGGGTGTTTTCATCTCAGGTGAAGCCAAGTTACGATTCAGCGTACGTAACGGATTCCGCCAGGGCTTTTGCAGAGGGTGACTTTTCTGATATGTCCGGCAGTTATCTGCGGGAATACCCGTATCAGCTCGGTTATATCCAGCTTTGCGAGATCATTTTCCGCGCGGCGGCCCTGTTCGGCGGAATGCCGCATAAAACGCTTATACTGCAGGCGGCAAACGTGGTTTTTCTTGCGGCCGCTTATGTCGGGCTGCTCGGCATCGCCGCAATGCTTTTCCCGGATACGCGGGTTCGCCATATTACCTTCTTGCTTTTGCTGTTCTGTGCGCAGCCGATCCTTTCGTGCGTATTCACCTACGGTATCGTAGCGGGTATCTGCTTTGCCGTATGGGCTATCCTGTTTCAGATCCTCTGGTTCAAGCGGGATAAATACATTTACGGGATCCTTTCGGCTCTCTGTATCGGATTCGCCGTGCTCGTTAAGAGCAATAACCTGATCGTACTGATCGCCATGATGATCGTGGCTGCGCTCCGGTTCTTCAAGCGAAAGCAGTATGTAAGGGATATTGCCGTGATCCTTGCGGCATGCATTTGGGCGTTGACCTTCCCGACAATGGTGCGTATGACGTATGAACACCGCAGCGGCGTTCAGCTTGCCCCGGGCGTTCCGTATGTTTCGTGGTTCGCCATGGGGCTCAGTGAGAGCCGACGCGCGCCCGGATGGTACTCAAACGCCGCTTCGAACGTTACGTTCCAGAATCTTGGATCCGATCCCGAAGCGATGTCGGAGTATTCAAAAAAACTGATAAAAGAGCGCATCGGCTATTTTAAGGATCACCCGCAGTATACGCGAGACTTTTTCTACCGAAAATACGTTTCTCAGTTCAATGAAACTTCATACCAAAGCATATGGAACAACAATGTAAGAAAACAGTATAAAGAAAAGAACGCGTTTGCGAAGTGGGTTTGCGGCGACGGACAAACCGCGGTAAAACGTTATATGGACGTGTTCGCGCAGCTTGTTTTCGTCGGTTTTCTGACCGCCGTATTCCTGATGCTGCGAAAACGTGATTATACGGCTTTGGTCTTGCCGCTCTCTGTCTTGGGCGGTATGCTGTTCCATCTTCTTGCCGAAGGGAAAAGCCAGTATATTTTGCCGTATTTTATGCTGATGCTTCCTGTAGCCGCCTGGGGGATCGTATGGATCTGCACACGCGCCGGCCGTTTCGCGTGTGCGAGGCTTTCGGCTTACATCGGCGCCGGTAAGGGAGGAAAGCTCTTAAAAAAGACGTTGAAACGGTTTAATGTTAAAGCAGAGGCTTGAAAAATTACCTTCGCCTGTGCAGACGTAAAATAATGATAAAAAAAACAGCTCACTGTAAAAAGGAACAGTGAGCTGTTTTTGCGTTATAATCAATCGGCAGCGCTTTTGAGCGGAACCGTGGCGGTGTAATCGAGCCATCCCTGCGCGATGAAGTTTCTGCCAAGCAGCTCCACACGGTCGGCGTAAATGTTCAGGACAAGACCGTCGCCGGCAAGGGGATCGCCGCCGTAGATCATACTGGGATAGATGAAAGACGGGAGATTCACGCTGGTGATGTTTTCGCCGACATGCTCAACCGTGGTAAAACCGTAAGGGTAGTTATAAGCGGAGGAGCCGTCGTTGAGGCCATAGTGCTGATGGCCGCTGAGATAGAATACGTTTTCGTATTTATCCAGGATCGCCTGCAGCTTTTTGCTGGTCTCATTGTTGCTGAAGCCGTTGTTATCTTTATTGTCGCCGACAGCGTGCGTGTAATTGAGCGGCTGGTGCATTAAAACGAAGATCGGTTTACCGCTGCTTTTTGCCGCTGCGGCAGCCAACTGTTCATCTGCCCAGCTCAGCTGTTCGTATGAAACCTCGGCGGAAACGGAGGTGTCTTCACTCGCGAGAACAATAAAGGAATAACCGGAAAACTCACAGGTAAAATATGGTGTGGTATGGTTTGTGCCCATGATCGTGTTGGAATAGGTGAGATAGTTGTTGAGAGCCTCATCGTAATCATGCGGCGTATCGTAAGACGTCCACGTATCGTGGTTGCCGAGGATAACGATCTTGTTTTCAACAGTACAGTTTTTTGTAACGCTGTTGGTGAAGGTCTCCCAGTTCTCGACGTTGCCGTTGTCGGTGCAGTCGCCGAGGAAGAGGACCGCGTCCGTATCAAGATAATCAGCGGAGATATCGCGCAGGCCGGCGTCGAGCATTGCGGCCGCTGCGGCGTTGTCGATATGGGTATCGCTGACGATGGCGATGGTGTAGCAGAGCGTATCTTCGGTGGCGGCCTCTTCGGGAATGCCGCCGGGGCCGAGCCCCAGCAGAGAAGAAAACGTGCCTACGATGGCGAGCAGAACGGCGCCGATCTTCTGTAAAATACTTTCGATCTGAGCAAACATAATGATCTCCTTTCTTTATCTGCAAACGGGAATGCCGATGATATCTTCGACGTTGCTTTTTCCCGTTTTGATATTGAAGCGCAGCTGGGTCTGTTTCCCGTCTTTCATAAGGTCGATGACGATATCGTCGGCGGAAACGTAATTTGCGTCAAGAACCTTGAATTCGGACTTCGCAAATACCTTGCGCAGCGCGTCCACGTCGACGCCTTTATATTCTTCGGCGTTGTCGGAAACAAACAGAACGTTGCCGAAGATATGGTTGATCGCGGCAAGCAATACCTTCTGTTCCGTATTGAAGGTGAGGTTCGAATAGCGGAAGAAGAAAACGTCGGGGTCGTTGCAGAATACGCGCCCGTCCAGATGGCGGCGGAAGATGGAATTTGTTATGGCGTTCTGCGCGGAGGGGACCTCGTTGTTCACGCCGAGCTTGTTATAGAACTTGCCGCCGTAAACAAGATCAACGTCGCAGCTGATACGGCAGGCATCCACACGTCCGAATGCGGCGCCGAGCGGCACGCCGCAGCCGAGGATCAGCTTGTCGCCGCAGCATTCACGAAGGAAATCCATGGCTTCGCACATGATCGTGCCGCGGGATTTGTTGTTGCGCGGATACATGCACTGGCTGTAAAGGAAATCGAGCTTTACCATATCGTAGCCCCAGTCGTGCAGAACGGTGTCGAAAAAGCTCCTGATATAGGCGCGTGCGTCGTCGTTATAAATATCCAGCGTATAAGCGCCGCCCCATGCCACAACGCCGAGAATGGGTTTGCCGTTGGCGTATTTTACGACCCAATCGGGATGCTTTTTATAGGTTTCGGATTTGATCTGAACGCTGAAGGGCGCGATCCAGATACCGGCACGATACCCCTTTTCGTGTATCTGATCGGCAATGAATCTCATGCCGCGGGGGAATTTTGCAGGATTCTTTTCTGTCCAGTCGCCGACAAAGGTCTCATAACCGTCGTCGATCTGGAAGATGGAAACGCTGTCCTTTACGATATCGAGCGCGTTCAGATCGCGCAGAATGATCTTTTCGTTGATTTTCTGGAAATAGTTATACCAGGAAGTATAGCCGCTCATGTGTTCCACAACGGGCTTTTTCACGCCCATGGCTTTGAAGTAAGCGTCAAACACCTCGTCATACGCGCCTCTGAACATCACAACGTCAAACAGCTCGTAGCGTTCGCCTTCTTCAAGGGTGACGCCCTCAACGTCTTTGGAAAGCGTGAGCGTGTTTTTTATCATGTCAGCATAGATCACGGTAAAGCCCTGCCGCTCGGTGAGCGAGCCGATCAGATGCACGTCCGCGCCGTTTTTGATATAGGTATAGCAGTGGCTCACAAACGCGCCGGTTTCGGTGGGGAAGTCGACAAAGCGAGTGTCTGCGGAGATACCGGCGAGGTATTTCAGCCTGCCTTTGGCAATGCCGATCAGCGGTTTCATCTTATCTTCCGCCGTGTATTCGCGTGATGTGGTCCAGCTCTGATAGCCGTTGCCGAAGAATTTGTCGCCCTCTTTGAATTCGTATGAGAAATCAAGATCGACACGGTGCATGGTAAGGTTCTTCTTTGCAATCAAAAAAGCTTTGACGTGATCGTCGGTAATATCGTATTCCAGCGTAAAAGCCGCGTTATCCTGCGTACGGTCTACATATTTCATGTCGCCCGTAAAATAGGTGAATTCGGTGTTCAGCAACTTCATTGTATGATCTCCTCTATTTGCAGTTATTTTACAACAATGTTAACGAGCCTGCCTTTTACGTACAGCTCTTTGATTACCGTTTTGCCTTCGATAAACGCAACTGCGCCGGGTTCCGCCTTTGCCTTTGCGATCGCAGTATCGGCGTCGGCGTCGGCGGGAATGACCACCTTCGCGCGCACTTTGCCGTTGATCTGCACCGCGATCTCGATCTCGTCGTCAACGCACTTCGCTTCGTCGTAAGCGGGCCACGGCGTAACGGCAAGCAGCGTTTTGTTGCCGATCACCTCGTTGATCTCTTCGGTGACGTGCGGCGCTATGGGATTCAGCAGAGCGATAAAGGTTTCAAGCTCTTTTCTTGTTACGCTGCCCGCGGCGTAGATCTGGTTAAGCAGCGTCATCAGCGCGGCGATGGCCGTGTTATACTTCAGCGTTTCAAGATCGTCCGATACCTTCTTGATGGTTTTATGGAAAGACGTTTCCAGCTTTGCGGAATAGCCTTCGCCTTCACCGATCATATTGGTAAGGCCCCATACGCGGTCGATAAAGCGTTTGCAGCCCATAACGCTGCTTTCGCTCCAGGGCGCTGCTTTTTCGTAGTCGCCCATAAAGAGCACGTAAGTGCGGAGCACGTCCGCGCCCAAAGCGTCAACAACGTCGTTGGGGTCTACCACGTTGCCCTTGGATTTACTCATCTTTTCGCCGTCCGGACCGAGGATCAGGCCCTGCGCGGTGCGCTTGGCATAGGGTTCTTTGTAGGGCACTTCGCCGATATCGTAAAGGAAGCGGTGCCAGAAGCGGCTGTAGATCAGGTGGCGCGTTACATGCTCCATGCCGCCGTTGTACCAGTCCACCTGGCCCCAGTATTTCAGCTTGTCGGCGTCTGCAAAACGCTCGTTGTTATGCGGATCGATATACCGCAGGAAATACCAGGAGGACCCTGCCCACTGGGGCATGGTATCGGTTTCTCTTCTGGCTTTCGCGCCGCACTTCGGGCATGTGCAGTTTACGAAGGAATCAATCTTCGCAAGGGGGCTTTCGCCGTCGGAACCTGGCGCAAAGTTCTGCACCTCCGGCAGACGAAGAGGCAGCTCGTTATAAGGGACGGGAACCATGCCGCAGGTATCGCAGTAAACGATCGGGATCGGTTCGCCCCAATAGCGCTGACGGTTGAAGGCCCAGTCTTTCATTTTATACTGTACGCCGGCTTCGCCAACGCCCTTTTCTTCAAGGTGTTTTATCATGGCGGCGATGGAATCCTTTTTGTTCGTGAGGCCGTTCAAAAAGCCTGAATTTACCATTTCGCCGTCGCCTGCATAGGCCTCTTTTTCAATGTCGCCGCCTTTGATCACTTCAATGATATCCGCGCCGAATTTCTTCGCGAAATCGTAGTCGCGCTGGTCATGGGCGGGTACCGCCATGATGGCGCCGGTGCCGTAGCCCATCATAACGTAGTCGGAGATAAAGATCGGTATCTCTTTGCCGCTGACGGGATTTACCGCTGTAAAGCCGGAAAGCTTTACGCCGGTTTTGTCTTTTACAAGCTGCGTGCGCTCGAATTCGGTCTTCTTTGCGCATTCAGCGCGGTAAGACTCTACCTCGTCGAAATTGGAGATCTGCTCTTTATACCGATCAAGCAGCGGATGTTCCGGGGCCATAACCATAAAGGTAACGCCGAAAAGCGTATCGGGACGGGTGGTGTAAACGCGCAGCGTTTCATCGGTGTCTTTGATTTTGAAATTCACAAACGCGCCGGTGGATCTGCCGATCCAGTTTTCCTGCTGCAGGCGGATGTTGGGCAGGAAATTCACTTCGTCAAGGCCTTCCAGCAGTTTATCCGCGTATCTGGTGATGCGAAGATACCATACGTCTTTTGATTTCTGAATGATATCGGAATGGCAGATATCGCATTTGCCGCCCTGTGAATCTTCGTTTGAGAGCACAACCTTGCAGCTGGGACAGTAGTTTACCAGCGTTTTATCGCGGAAGGCAAGGCCGTTTTCAAACATTTTGAGAAAGATCCACTGGGTCCATTTGTAATAGTCTTCCTGCGTGGTGTCGATCACGCGGTTCCAATCGAAAGAGAACCCCACGCGTTTGAGCTGAGAGGTGAATTTCTCGATGTTGATATCGGTCACTTTGCGGGGGTGGATCCCCGTTTTGATCGCGTAGTTTTCGGTAGGCAGACCGTAGGCGTCGAAACCGATGGGGAACAGCACGTTGTAACCCTGCATGCGGCGTTTGCGCGATACCACTTCAAGGCCGGAATACGCCTTGATATGGCCCACGTGCATACCCGCGCCGCTGGGATAGGGGAATTCAACCAGCGCGTAGAATTTCGGCTTGTCTGAACCGTCTACCGCGTTGAAAACGCCTTCGCGCTCCCAGCGTTCCTGCCATTTTTTTTCGGCGGACTTAAAATCGTAATTCATAAGAGCATTCCTCCAATAATAACAAACATATAAATATAAAATATCATAAATTTTTTCATAAGTCAATAAATCGACGGAACTGAAAGTATAAAAAATATAAGCCCGCAGCATGATCGGCTGCGGGCAGCGTGTATAACGCAGGGTGTTGTACGCTTTACTGTTCGTCGGCAAGCGCTTCCTTCTGCGAAACGAGAACCTTTTCTTCATAGCAGGCAAAGGCGTCGTTAACAACGCTCTTGTCCGGCTTGGGCGTGATCAGCGAAATGATCGGAACGATTACGAGCCCGGCGATCATGCAGAACGCACCGGCGTTGATGGGGGACTGAAGGAATTTGGGGAAGGAACTGCGAACAAAGATATTTGCGATCATAACAACGGTGGAGAAAACAAACGATACCCAGCAGGCGATTTTTGTGGTCTTTTTCCAGTAAAGCCCGTAAAGGAAAGGAGCAAGGAATGCGCCGGCGAGCGCGCCCCACGAAACGCCCATGAGCTGCGCAATGAACGTAACGTTTTGTTGATACTGGATGATGGCGATCACAACGCTGATCACGATGAACACAAGAATCAGCAGACGCATGATCAGCACCTGCGATTTTTCTTTCATATTCTTCACGATATGGCCCTTCAGAAGGTCGAGCGTCAGCGTGGAGCTGGAGGTAAGCACCAGAGAAGAAAGCGTGCTCATGGAGGCGGAAAGAACCAGCACGATCACAACAGCCAGAAGGAGCTCCGGCAGATTGGAGAGCATGGTGGGGATCACGGAATCGTAACCGTTGGCGGCGATGTCGATCTGATCGGAAAACAGCCTGCCGAAGCCGCCGAGGAAATAGCAGCCGCCCGCAACCACAACGGCAAACAGGGTGGATACCATGGTGCCGGTGGAGATGGATTTTTCGCTCTTGATGGCATAGAATTTCTGAACCATTTGCGGCAGGCCCCAGGTGCCGAGGGAGGTGAGGATCACCACGCCGATCAGGTTGGGAATATCCGGGCCGAAGAAAGAAGCAAAAATGCCGGGCGTGGAAGAAACGGATTCGTCCGTAACCTTTGCAAGACCGGAAAGGGCTTGCGTAAGGCCGCCGTTCTGCTGCAGCACAACAACAATTACGGCAGTGATGCCGATGAGCATGATGATGCCCTGAATGAAATCGTTGATCGCGGTCGCCATATAGCCGCCTGCGATCACGTAAACGGCGGTGAGCACGGCCATGCCGATCACGCACCACTCATAGGGGATATTGAACGCCATGCCGAACAGCCGGGAAAGGCCGTTATAGACGGAAGCGGTGTAGGGGATCAGGAAAATGAACGTGATGGCCGATGCGGCGATCTTGAGCGCAGGGCTTCCGTAACGGGCTTCAAAGAACTGCGGCATGGTTGCGGAGTTCAGGTGCTGGCTCATAATGCGCGTGCGGCGACCGAGAACGACCCAGGCAAGAAGCGAACCGAGAAGCGCGTTTCCGATGCCGACCCATGTGGTGGCAATGCCGTATTTCCACCCGAACTGGCCTGCGTAACCTACAAATATAACGGCGCTGAAATATGACGTGCCGTAAGCGAATGCCGTAAGCCACGGGCCCACGCTGCGTCCGCCGAGAACAAAGCCGTTTACGTCGGTGGAATGACGGCGGCAGTAAAGACCGATGCCGATCATCAGACCGAAAAACAAAACAAGGATGATTATTTTGAAAACCATAGCGTCCTCCTGCGCGTTGCTGCGCAAAAAACAAATTAGATTGTATTATAAACTGCTTTTTCTGAAAAATCAATATCAAAAACGATTCAATATCATCAAATATGATATGAAAAACTGTTTTGCCTAAAATTTTACTTGACATTTTGCCGACCTGCGGCAATAATATATTAGCCGGGTTTTTCAGAAATCCCGTTTTTTCAGTATGCCTTGGTAAGGCTGATTATTTGATTACAGGTGAATAATATGTTTGAAATAGATGAATTGCTCGACCGTGTAAAACGCATCCATTTTATCGGTATCGGCGGCGCAGGCATGTGCCCGCTGGCTGAGATACTGCATGAAAAAGGATATCTTCTTTCCGGCTCTGATAATAACGAAACGGATACCCTGAACCGCGTACGCAAGCTCGGTATCCCCGTTGTGCTGGGGCAGAGGGCTGAGAATATCGGCGACGCTGAGATGGTGGTGTACACCGCGGCGCTGCTGCCGGATAATCCCGAACTGGTCGCCGCAAAAGAAAGCGGCGTTCCCACCTTTGAACGCAGCAAGCTGTTCGGCGCGGTAACGCGTAAATTCGGCAACTGTATCGGCGTTTGCGGTACCCACGGTAAAACCACCACGACCTCTATGGTTACGCAGATGCTTCTCGGTTCGGGCGTGGATACCAGCGCCGTGATCGGCGGCAAGCTGCCTCTGATCGGCGCAAACGGCAGAACGGGCAAAGACGATATGATCGTTGTGGAAGCCTGCGAATTCGCGAATACGTTCCTTGACCTGAGCCCCACCGTGGCTGTGATCCTCAATGTGGATGCGGATCATCTTGAGTTCTTCAAAACAATGGATAACCTCGTTGCATCCTTTGGCAGATTTGCCCAGCTTGCGAGAGACGCCGTGATATTTAACGGCGACGACGAGAAAACCTGCAGAGCCGTTGCGATGGCCGGTGACAAAGACAGGATCTCTTTCGGATATGATTCTGCGAACGATTGGTATCCTGAAAATATCACGTTTAACCGCGGCGCGTTCCCGGGGTTTGACGTGATGTATAAGGGTGAAAAACGCGGGCATGTACAGCTTGGCGTTCCCGGCAGGCATAACGTGCTCAACGCGCTTGCTGCCATTGCCGCGGTGGATTACGCCGGGGCGGATCTTACAAAGGCATTTGCCGCGCTTGAAGCCTTCGGCGGCGCAGGACGGCGGTTTGAGATCCTCGGCGAGTACAACGGCGTTACGATCGCGGACGACTACGCGCACCATCCGGCGGAGCTGAAGGTAACGCTGGAAGCCGCAAAAAAGATGGATTATAAACGCGTATGGGCGGTATTCCAGCCCTTTACGTTCTCGCGTACGTATATGCTTCTCGAGGATTTTGCAGACGTGCTGCAGATCGCCGATAAAGTGGTGCTTACCGAGATCATGGGGTCCCGTGAAGTGAACACGTACGATATCCACACCGATCAGCTTGCAGAAAAGATCGACGGCTGCGTCTGGTTCAACAGCTTTGATACGATCGCACAGTATCTGTACGATAATCTGGAATCCGGGGATCTGGTGATCACGCTCGGATGCGGCGACGTATATAAGATCGCCAAAAAACTGATAAAGCTCTATCGGAACGAAGTATAAGATTGAAGTGAATGGGTCGTATTGATGCGGTCCGTTCATTTGTTATGGATAAAAAGGAGGCGCTGTGATGAGGATCGTAAAACCGGGTGAAAAACTGAGCGGGAAGGAACTGCGGTATTTTGCAAAGATGGCGGGGGAGGCCTATGTGAACGATCCCGTGCATACCTATGCCACAAAAGATCCGGAACAGCGCAAAAAGTTTGTTTATCACTTTATGATGGAACGGCTCAATACATCCAACGGTGAGGATTATTTTTATATTGACGATGAGAATCGCGGTATGTGCGTCTGGCGTAAAGCATGGAACGAATACGGCGTGCTGGATTTTCTGAAATGCCCCGACTGGCTCTATTTGTATTTTCTGTTTCCTCGTACGCTGCGTACGCTGGCGGCATATAAACCGCTGGACGTAAAGGTGTTCGATGAGAACTGCTGGATCATTTCACCGGTTTTTGTTGACCCGGCGCATCAGGGAAAGGGCATTGCGACGGAGCTGATTACAAAAAGCATGGAGGATCTCGCAAAGCTGGGATACACGTTCGGGCTGGAGGCGCAGGACGCGCGAAACGTGCGCTTTTATGAAAAGCTCGGGTTTAAGACCGTTTCTACCGCGAGATATGAAAAAGGCGATATCACACATTATATGATGGTAAAAAAATAAAACGATACCGTGCGGGGCGGAACCTGCACGGTATTTTTGATATATGACGTTATTCGTTGCCGCAGTGCACGGTGATCTCCCCGTCGGCCGTATACCGTACGATCTTTTCACCGTCAGGGGACGTTGTGACGTCAACGGAGACAAAACCCTCAGGCACGCGGAATGTGCAATGCAGCTCCTTGAGCTCAGGGATATCGGCGGGGCGGATCTCAATATCGCCGTAGCCGGGGGCGCCGTTATACCGTTTTATGCCGGCGATCTCGCTGAACAGATATTCAACCACTGCGCCGAACATCGGATGGCAACGCGAATCGCAGCCGTCCCAGTTTTCCCACAGCGTATTCGTATCGCCGCGTTTCATATTGTAAAAAGAGTTTTCGCTCTCATTTGTCAGCAGCCGGAAAGCAAGGCTGCCTTCATTCAGCTGAAACAGCGTTCTGATCAGCAGATCGGTGCCGAAGATCCCGGTGTCGAATTCTCCGAGCGCCGAATACTTGTTGATCAGGTTCCTTCTCGTGCGTTCATCGCCGAGACCGAGATCTATTGCAAAAGCGTCCGCTCCCTGTATGCCGCCGCAAAAAGAACCTATATCTTCATCGTAATACGTCCGGACAAATACCGAGGTAACCGATTTTGCAAGAATATCGTAGTATGCGGCCTCTTCCTTACGGTTCAGAAGGAGAGAGGTTTTTTTGACGATATCGGCGCATTTGATCAGGAAATACGTGTTGACAAACGGCGCAGGGATCTGAACGTCGTTGTTCGGCGGACACCAGTCGCCGAGGCACCAGCCGCCTTTTTCGCCGTGCGTGACCAGACCGTTTTCACAGTGGTCCATCATGTATCGGATGTATGCCTGCATGGAATGATACGATTCCCTCAGAACGGTGAGATCGTTGTATGCTTCGTAATAGCGCCACGGTACGATCACGGCAGCGCCGCCCCAGCCGCCGGGGCCTCCGCCGCCGCCGTAAAACGGCGCGGTATGCTGTACGTGACCGTTGTAAATATCCTGGCAGTCGCGGATATCGCGCATCCATTTCCGGTAGGCTGCGCGCATATCGAAAACACGCATTGCGGCGGCGGAACAAAGCTGACCGTCGCCGGTATAGCCGAGGCGTTCACGGTGCGGGCAATCCGAAGGAATGCAGCCGTGGAAATTGGCGGTCTGCGTATTCACGTAGGCTTTGAAAAGCCAGTTCAGCGTTTCATTGTCGCTCTCAAAAAAGCCCGTCTGTTTCAGCGGCGTATGCACCTTGATGAATTTTACAAGCCTGCCGTTGCCGGTCAGTTCCATATAGCGGCTTGCGTTCCATGTAAACAGCGGATGTGCGGAAATATCGTTTGCCGCAGGAGAAAGAAGGAAGCAATCGGTTTGTTCGCGCCAGTCGCCGCCCGTGTGCCGCAGGGCAAAACTGCCGTCTTCATTGAGCACGTCGCCGAAACGAAGGATAATGCGTACGTTTGGCCGGTTTTTATCGTTTGATTCAACAACAGGCCAGCCGGAAGCGATCTCGCCGAGATCATAGAGAACGTGCCCGTCTCGGCGATGTATCTCTTTGGGGATGATCTCGCCGCACGCGGCGTCGGCAGGGAAGTCGGCGAGCTGGAAGAAGGACTGCGGCGCCGGTCTTGTATTTGGTCGTTTCCACTCGGAATCGTCGTACTCAGGCGTATTCCACGCGGCGTCGTAGAACGTGTAATCGTGGTATTCGCCGTAGTAGAGGCTTGTATCGCGTACCCAGCTTTTCTGCCATACGGTGTTGGACGGAGAAGACGAAATCTCGGTTACTTTGCCGTTCGTATCCGTAATCAGCAGAGAAAACAGCAGCATGTTGTTTCCCCACTTCGGCATACGTTCGGCAGGGTTTTTCGCATCTGCGTACCATCCGGCGCCGATGTGCGCGCAAAGAGCGTTATAGCCGTTTCGCAGAAGGGAGGTTACGTCGTATTCGTAATAATAGATCCGGTGGCTGAGCGTATCAAAGATCGGGAAATTGACGTTCGTGAGGTCGCGCGGTTCATAATCGGTTTTCGGGGGCATCAGTTCGCCGTCGGTAATGCGTTTGCCGTTAAGGTACGCAATAAAATACCCCAGCGCGGTAATGCGCAGAACTGCGTGCGCGCAACCTTGAATACGGAATGCGGAGCGGGTGAGAACGGCGGGATCCTGCGGATCGAAGACAAGCGCTTCGGCGTTATCAAATACAAAACTCTTCTGAAGGTTTACCAGACGTTCTCCGTTTTCTTCAAAAACAGCGCCGTCGGTTGAAAAGCCGGCCTGTTCGTATTCATGCAGCAGTGCGAGAGGCGCTGTGATATGCGCCTCCCGCGGGTCCTGTTTTTTTAATTCGTTAATGATCGTTTCGATATCCATATGCTCAGACCTTCGGTATGATGGTGAAGGAGAAGGTATTATCTTCAAGCGCGTTCAGACGGTATTCTGCACGGGTATCGGGACCGCAGCTTGAAGAACCGATGCCGCGGGTCTTGCCGTCGATGGATACGAGCGTGATATCCATATCCTTCAGGTCTTCTTCATGCGCCGCTTTGTTCAGCAGATCCTGCGTAAAATGACGAAGGCTGAAATTGAACGTGTCGTCCGCATAGAAGGCGACCTCTGAGCCGTTATGATCCGTCAGCTTCAGCCACTTCGTATCGCAGTGCATGCCGCTTTCCTGCGGATAAACGTATTTTTCGCGCATGTCGCATACCTTCGCGCTGTATATGCCAACCGACGCCTGCGCTTTGAAATCGGGCATATTCTCGGCTTCTCCGCGGCCGTAGTATTCGGCGTTTTCAAAGTCTCTTGACAGCTCGAGCATCACGCCTATGCGGGGGATATCCGTTTCTGCTTCCACGGCCTCAACTTCCAGAGAAGAAGAAACCTCCATTGCGCCGAGGGAAGAAATAACGTAAGTCATGCGCCAGCCGTAAAGAGGTCTGCGATTGAATTTCAACGTGTAATCGGCTGTGATATGCACTTCGCCGTCGTCGAGAGCCACATTAAAATCTTTCAGTTCTTTTTTGAGGCTGTTGAGTCCGCCCTTTGTCCAACGCTCGCGGTTGGCGGCGTCGTTATCTATAAACGCGCGTGTCAGGTTCGGAAGGAACCCCGCGGCTTTTGCGGAACGCTGCGCCAGCAGCTGTTTGCCGTTGACGATATATGAAGTCAGGTCGCCGGTGCGTCCGTCGAATACGCACTCGCCGTTCTCAAAAGCGACGGTCAGGATGCCGTTTTCGGTCGCAGCGGAGATTTTCTGACCGATTTCGATATCGTATTCAAAGGGAACGTCGTTCAGCGTGAGCTGTTCTTCCGCGATGACTGCGCCGGTATCAAGATCGGTATATACGAAATTCAGATGGTAATCCTTGTCATCGGCAATATCTTTATGCTTGATGCTCACGCATTCCGCCTGCATCGGAGCGATATCGAGCTTTACATCGCCGCGCTCGATCTCTTTTCCGTTTTCTGTCAGGATCCACTGAATGCCGATATAACCCGAAGAACGGAAGCGGTTGGTGTTTTCAAAGCAGTAAAGTTTTTCACCGGCGAGAGAAGCCCTTACGGGGCGGTAAACGATGCGCATTTCTTTTGCGCCCGTGTGCAGAGAACGATCAGCGTAAAGAAGGCCGTCCACGCAGAAGTGGCCGTCGTGTTTTCTCTCTCCGTGGTCGCCGCCGTATGTGTAAAGGTATTTATACTGTTTATCGGGCTGCGGATGGTAAACGGTGTGATCCGCCCATTCCCAGATGCAGCCGCCCATGGAATTATCCCATTCATAAAACAGATCCCAGTATTCCTCGAGATTGCCGGGGCCGACGCCCATGGCATGGCAGTATTCGCAAAGGAAAAACGGATATTCGGAATAGTCTTTGCCGGATTGCGGACGTTTCGCGCCGTCGTACGGATGTTTGCGCTTGCCCTTCATCATCAGCTCGATGTCTTCGGTGCTCGTGTACATCTCGCTGATCACATCGTAATGGAAGCGTTTTGTGTGGATTACGCTTTCGTAGTGCACCGGGATCGGAGTGCCGGTTTCTTTCAGGAATTTACAGCACGCGTCCTGACATCTGTAGCCGCCGGCCTCGTTGCCGAGGCTCCACATCGTTATCGACGGATGGTTGCGGTCACGGTAATACATGCGCTTTACGCGGTCCACGTAGTGCGAAGCCCATTTCGCCTGCTTGCTGATGCGGTGGAAATCGCCGCACATATCGTTCGTGCCGTGCGTTTCGATATCGGCCTCGTCAACAACGTAAAGGCCGTAAATATCGCAAAGGGTAAGGAAATACGGATCCGGCGGATAGTGGGACGTGCGCACGGCGTTGACGTTGAGTTTTTTCATCAGACGAACGTCTTCTTCAAGATCCTCGTGCGTCATCACATATCCCTTATACAGGTTGGAATCGTGATGGTTTACGCCCTTCATTTTGATCGGCGCGCCGTTGTATCTGAACACCGGCCCTTCGATTTTAATCGTTCTGAATCCTGTTACGCTGCGCACCGTAGCGGCGGAGCCGTTGCCGGTGACCGTGATGTAAAGATCGTAGGTCACAGGCAGTTCGGGGTTCCATTCTTCCACATCGAGAGCTTCAAACAGAAATTCCGTCTTGCTCTGCGCGGGGACGGATGCCGAGCAAACCGTATTGCCGTTTTTGCTGCGCAAAACGGCCTTTACCACGTATCCTTCGGTTTCGCCGACGATCACGGCGCTCAGATGCAGATCGTAGCCCTTTTCCGTTTTGTTTGTGCTGACGTCAAAATCGTAAAGATACGTTTTATCGTAGCTGTAAAGCAGAACGTCTCTGAATATGCCGTTCTCACGGAACATGTCCTGACACTCCAGGAAGGTACCGTTGCACCATTTGAAGGTGACGATCAACATCTCGTTTGCGCCGGAGACAACGAGATCGGAGACGTCGAATTCTGCGGTGTTGTGGCTGCCTTCGGAGTATCCGACGAATTTCCCGTTGATATAAAGTGAAAGATTGTTTGCGATGCCGAGGAAAGAAAGAATGTTCGTTTTGTTATCGTCTGCGTTGAAAACGGTACGATATACGCCGACGGGCATATCTTCGGGAATCTCCGGCTCCATGGTGTCGAACTCATAAGGGCAGTTGAGATATACCGGCGGCATAAGCCCCTCGCGCTGCCAGTCCGCGGGAACGCTGAGCTTCCCGAAGCGAACCTTCAGGCTGTTGAAGCGGTCGGGCAGGTCGTGAATGGAGTTGTAAAGCTTGAAATCCCATTCGCCGTTCAGCACGGAAACCATATCGGAAGAATAGCGCTCTTTGCAGTAAGGCGTGGAAATAAGCGTTTCTTCATTTGTAAAGGGAACGGCATACGCACGCGGCGCAAGCTTGTTTTTTTCAAAAATACGGAAATTATTGTGCAGATTTTTCTGGATGGAATAAATCAAAAGAATCATCCTTTCTTTGTTATTAAAAATATCATAGCATAAACACAAACGCGATACAAGCCAAAATTTCCCGAATCGGTTGACAAATCCGCGTTTTTATACAATAATAGAACTATATTTTCGATAAGGAGCATACTGCTTTGAAAACCGCGATCAGAAAAACACTGGCAGTATTACTGCTGATATCAGTATTTGCAGCGTTTGCCGCCTGCAAAAAGGAACCGCCCGTACCCACATATTCCGACTATACCTACCGCACCGAAAGCACCACGGCGCCTGTTGATGAAACCGAAACCGTAAAATCCGAGTTTTATACGGTTGATCCTTCCTGGCAGCGGAATTTTGAGGTGGCGTATAAATACTTCGATAAGAGCACGTCCGAGCAGACGGTCCTTATAAAAGAGACCCGCAGTGAAACCGCTTTCTCTGCGGTGTATCCGGAAACCGGAAACATGATATATTATAAAGCAAACGGCGATTCGATCGACAGTTATACCGTGGTGCCTTCCGAAGAGCAGTATGTGCATTCGGTTCTGAAAGGCAAGAGCATAAGCGAGCTTTCTTCTACGTACATGAAGCTTACTGCTGTTGCGGAAGATCTGCCCACCTATACGAACGTGCTGTTTATGGCGGATGAAACGGTGGCCGGGCGCGCATGCAAAAAGTATATCCAGAGGGCCTACACCGACGGAAAGGTGACGGAAACCGTATATGTATGGGTGGACTCGCTTTTCGGTCTCTGTCTGAAATGTGAGGATTACGACGCCGACGACGTCCTTCAGACGTATTGGGAAACGATCTCCTTCTCAACCGGACGCGTTACGGACAGCAGTTTCGGCTTTGATTTGTCGATATATGATTTTACGGAAGGGGAGCAGTAAGGGCGCGCCCTGCTGAGAGCAATGAACGTATACGATTTTGACAATACGATATACGACGGCGAAAGCGTTATCGATCTGTTTTTCTTCTATATGAAGAAAACGCCTTATATCGCAAAGCATATACCAAAGGTGTTTTACGCCATGTATAAGTATAAACGCGGACGCATCACCGTGGAACAGGCGCTGTCGGATTATGCGCCCTTTATTGAGGATTATTTCAGAAATATCGATGATTTTGAATCCGACGTCCGCAAGTTCTGGGACGGACACATGAAAAAGATCAAGCCGTTTTATAAGGATCTTCAGCGGGAAGACGACGTGCTTGTGACCGCTTCTCCCGAAATCACGATGGCGGAAGTATGCAGACGCCTCGGCATCAGGCACGTGGTCGGAAGTCTCATGGATCCCGAAACCGGAAAGATCACAAGGCTGTGTATGCGGTCAAGAAAAGTTCCCGCGTTCCTTGAGGCGTTTCCCGACGCGCATATCGACAATTTCTATACCGATTCACAAAAGAACGATCAGCCCCTGATCGACCTCGCAGAGCATGCGTTTATCGTGAAGGGCAGCAAAATCAGACAGATCAAATGATTCTTGAAAGGAGACGGGAAGATTGGAACATCTGAAAAAGGTTACGCTGAATGAGATCGACGTTACTTCGGGTTTCTGGGCGCAGCGCCAGAAGATCAACCGCGAGGTCACCGTTTATGCCGTAAAAGACCGCTATGAAGAGACCGGCCGGTTCGGCGCATTTGATTTCGATTATACGGAAGGCGGCGATAAGCCTCGCCCGCATTATTTTTGGGATTCCGACGTTGCCAAATGGATGGAGAGCGCAGCGTATATCCTCGCAAAGAATCCGGATGATAGGCTGCAGGCCGAAGTGGAAACCCTGATCGATAAAATAGAAGAACATCAGGACGAGAACGGCTATTTTAATATCTATCATACGGTGATAGAGCCGAATAACCGTTTTAAGGACCGTGACCACCATGAGTTATACTGCCTTGGGCATCTGATCGAGGCTGCTGTGGCTTATTATAATGCCGTTGGCAGCGATCGGCTGATCCGCATTCTTGACCGATATATTGATTATGTTATAAAGGTGTTTACCGTAGACAGAACCACCGGGTTCTCCTCTCCGGGACATGAAGAGATCGAACTCGCCTTGTTTAAGCTCTATTCGGTGAAACCGGATGAAAAGTATAAAAACCTTGCCATGTTTTTCCTGAACGAGCGGGGCAAGGACGTTCCCCCGGATGAATTCTGGTGCAACTCAAAGTATTTTCAAAGCCACATGCCGGTTCGCGAACAGAAAACGGCGGAAGGACACTGCGTAAGAGCAAACTATTTATATGCCGGTATGGCTGACGGCGCGCGTGAAACAGGCGATACCGCGCTGTTTCACGCCTGCATAGCGCTGTTTGACGATACGGTGGAGCATAAGATGTATATCACCGGCGGCGTGGGTTCAACGCACATAGGAGAAGCGTATACCGCGCCTTACGATCTGCCGAACGATACTGCATACGCGGAGACCTGCGCTGCGATCGCGCTTGCGCTTTTCTCTGACCGGATGAAGAATATTGAGATTGATTCCCGCTATGCGGATACCGTTGAGCGAACGATCTTTAACGGTATCATTTCAGGTATTTCGCTCGACGGACGCTGCTTTTTCTATGAAAACCCGCTTGAGATCAATCTGGCAGACAGAGCGCGGCATGCTTCGGTGAATAACGGCGAGCGTCTGCCGATCACAGAACGGCAGCTGAATTTCGGTTGCTCCTGCTGCCCGCCGAACGTAACGCGGCTGATCGCAGATATCGGAGAGTATATCTGCTCTTACGATGACGAACGTATTTTCGTGCATCAGTATATCGGGAGCAGCGCGTTGTTCGGCGGCGTAAAACTTGATATAGAAACCGAGTATCCGTCTTCCGGAGAGGTGCGCGTGTGTGTGGCTGGCGCAAAAGGAAAAAAGATGTATCTGCGTATCCCTGGCTGGTGCGGGCAGTATTCGCTGAACGTTCCGTATACGGTGAAAAACGGCTATGCGGAGATGGAGATAAAAGACGATATATTTGAAGTGCTGTTTTCTATGGAAATGAAACCGCGCTTCATGGCCGCCGATCCGCATGTGCGCGCAGACGCGGGAAAAGTCGCCGTTACATACGGTCCGCTTGTGTATTGCGCAGAGGCGGTGGACAACAGCTTTTTGCTTGCCGACGTCCGTCTGGATCCGAATGCCGAAGCGGAAGTTCGGTATGATGCGTATTTCGGCGCGCCTGTTATCACGGTAAAGGGTACGGTTACCGAAGAGAATACGTTAAAAGCTCTGTATATGCCGCTGAAGGACGTGAAAAGGCGGGCCGTAACTGTAAAGCTGATCCCTTACTTCGGGTTCGCAAACAGAGGGCCGTCTGATATGCGCGTTTGGCTCCGTTATTAAGATACCACAAAACAAAACACCTGCTGCTCTGCGGAACGGAAGCAGCGGGTGTTTCAATTAATGCTGTAAAGAGATATAGCTTTACGTCATTGACGAAGAACTGCGCCCT
>JAFRSZ010000116.1 GCA_017439205.1 Clostridia bacterium | reverse complement strand
TCGTTGCTCGCGCCGCGGCTCATGTAGACGGCGCAGATCGCTCCGTTGATGAACAGGAAGTTATATCCCGCCCTGCCGATCAGCTCGCCCATATAGTAGATGAACTCGCCGCAGAGCTCCCTGCCGGAGCTCTGCCCGTCCGTTGTGGGCAGACCGGCGCAGTCGGGGTGCGCCGGGAACGAGGCGATCACCGTGGGGCGGGCGGAGGGATCTTCGGGCGTGAACACGAAACGGTACAGCACGGTGGAAAGAGCGGTGGCCGAAGGCCGGTTGCGGTTAGAAAAATAATCGGGCCCGATATCTTTTTTTGCAAAGGTGAGCGTACCGGGCTTCAGGTCTTTTACAGCGCGCAGCATCGCATCGCCCACTTTGCGCACGAGCGCGCGCATGAACTCGGGATCGGCGCCCTCAAGATACGTGCCGCGGCCGGAGCGGTTCTTTCTGTAATTATGCTTCAGCTTTTTGCCGGTGGCGGTCCACAGCCCCTGCGTATCCACACAGGAGTGCGCATGGGTGGAGAACACGTTGACCGTACACAGCGGTTCGTTGACGCCGGAAATGCGCAGCTGATCTTCAAGGTGCCGCCGGATGGCTTTGATATGCCGGTTGCCGAGGCCGATACAGTCCACCGTTGCGAAAAGGGAGACGCCCCTGCCGCTGCCGTCGTCCAGCGCCGCGACGCGGCACATCATTTTGTCGATCACCGCATTCACCCGGTTGTTGAAGCCGTTGGCGCCGGTGAGGTAGCCGCCCAGATAATAGGGGCGCTCGGCCCAGTCTTCGGGAGTGAGATCGGCATTGGCGTAGCCGAGCCGCCATTTCGCGCCCGTAGGAGCGCGGCGCAGCCATTTGCCGTCCCCGGGGTAAAAGAAGCGGGAATGATCGAAATCTTCCCCGACGAAACCGGGGCCGTTTTCGAGTTTTCCGGCAATGCCGCCGAGGCCCTTCATGAGCGCCTTTTCGGCAAAGCGGACGAATTTTTCATCGGTAAGAACGGACAAAAGCGGATCACCTCACTGAATTCAGATACTGTTCATAGGCGGTTTGGTCGGTATAGGGGCTGTAAAAGTGATTCATTGAGAAGCATACAAGTTTTTCGGCATACTTCGAGGCGGTTTCGAGCTGCCGGGTGAAACGGGACAGGGGCGCAGGGACGTTGCCCGCGTCGGTCGAAGTGAAATTCTCGCAGTTGGCCCACAGGCGCACACCCTTGCCGCTGTATTCCACCGCGGCGGCATACATCTGCCACACCTTTTCGAGGTTCTTTTCGCTCGTCCAGCCCGCGCCGACGGCGTCCTGCGGGCAGAAGATATCGCCCGGGCGGAAATCCGCCGCGGCAAAGAAGGCCTGCCACATCGGCAGCGTTTCGAGCGCCGACGGAACGGTATACTGTTCGCTGAAATAGGGGCTCAGCATCACCGGCATGGCGGGGTCCAGCGCCGTGGCCGTTTCCAGCACAGTGTTCAGCCCCTTCGCGATGCGTGAGATGGCGAGCTTCATCGGCAGGACGTTATCGATCTCGGGAGGAAAATACCAGCCGTACAGTGTATCGCCGTATTCGGCGGCGAATTTTTCATAGATCTCGCGCTGCATATCGGCCATAACGCCGCAAACGCCCGGATAATCTGCGGAGAACCCGGCGGCGTTCCACCAGTCAGCAAAGTCCACGAGGCCCACAAACAGGCGGACGCCTGCCTTTTTGCAGCTTTTCAGCGCGCCGGAGAGCGCATCCCCGCTGCACGCGCCGCGAAACACGGGCAGAGATGAAGCGTAAGAAACCGACCAGACGCCGTTTTCGTCCATCGACGCCAGCGACTGCAATATCAGCGTATCGATCCCGGCCTCACGCATCCACTGCGTTTCCGCGTCCCAGCGGGCGTCGTCCCAACCGGCGCAGTACCACGCCTGAATGAAGCTGCCGGTGACCTTCGGCTCCGTTTTGCGTTCGGGCGCAGGCTTCAGCCCCAGCAGCAGGAACAGCAGCGAGAAAAAAGCGGAAAGCCGTCGTATCAGCATAAAAACACTCCCCCAACGTTTCGTCCGTAATCATTGTAATACGAAACGAGGGGGAATGTCAATGCGTTACGGGCAAAATCGGAAGGAGAAGAAAACAGGAACAAAATTGGAATTTGAAGAAAAGAACCGGCGTTCGGGCGGGCGAACGTCGGCGGGGACGGTTCAGTTTTCGGCGGCGAGCAGGGCTTCGGTCTGCGCCCGGGCGCTTTCGATATCCGTAAACAGGATCGCATGGATACCGAAACGACGGGCTGCGGCGACGTTATCGGGGTTGTCGTCCAGGAACACGGTTTCTTCGGGCGTGAGGGCGTAGCGGTCCAGCAGCGCGCGGTAGATCTTATCCTCGGGCTTGCAGGCGTTCTCCTGATACGAATAAACGCCGCCGTCCACGCAGCTGAAGAAATCGTACTGCGAAATGAACGCATGGCTTTCCACCGAGAGGTTTGAAAGGATGTAGATCTTATATCCGCGCGCTTTGAGCTCGCGCAGATAGCTTTCGGTTTCGGTTTTGAGGTAGTGGATCTTCACCCAGTCGCCGGTTAGCACC
>JAFRSZ010000115.1 GCA_017439205.1 Clostridia bacterium | reverse complement strand
ATGATGCTCAACAACGCCGACTGGCTGCTGGGGCTCAACTATATCGAGCTCCTGCGGGAGGTAGGCGTGTGCTTCTCGGTGAACAACATGCTGCGCGCCGAGTGCTACAAGCAGCGCATGGAGAAAGGGCTCAGCTTCTTCGAGTTCAACTACATGATCATGCAGAGCTACGATTTCTACCATCTTTTCAAGCACTATAACTGCAACATGCAGTTCGGCGGCGACGACCAGTGGTCCAACATGCTTGGCGGCACCGAGTTGATCCGCAAAAAGCTGGGCAAGGACGCCCACGCCATGACCATCACCCTGCTCACCGATTCTCAGGGCAAGAAGATGGGCAAAACTGCAGGAAACGCCGTTTGGCTCGATCCCAACAAGACCTCGCCCTTCGATTTCTATCAGTACTGGCGCAACGTGGCGGACGCGGATGTGCTCAAGTGCATCCGCATGCTCACCTTTATCCCGATCGAACAGATCGACGAGATGGATTCGTGGGAAGGCAGCCGCCTGAACACCGCCAAAGAGATCCTTGCATGCGAGCTCACGAAGCTCGTGCACGGGGAGGACGAGGCAAATAAAGCGCAGACCGCCGCAAAGAACCTGTTCGTTGCGGGCGGCAGCGACGCGCCCGAGTCCGAGATCACTGCCGACGACCTTACCGACGGCGGCGTCGATATCCTTTCCCTGCTGGTAAAGGCCGAGCTTGCCGTTTCCCGTTCCGACGCGCGCCGCGCCGTGGAGCAGGGCGGCGTATCCGCCGACGGCGAGAAGATCACGGATATCAAAAAGATCTTTACCGAAGAAGCGCTCAAAGCGGGCGTCCTTCTCAGGAAGGGCAAGAAGAGCTTCAAGAAAGCGATCATGAAATAACCTCACGAAAGGTTTTCTTTTCCCGTTCTTCTTACGGTGAGAACCGCGTTCAACCGAATATCGGCTGTCTTCCGGGCAAGCTCTTCCCGGAAGGCGGCTTCTTTTTTCGGAAAGCGCAGCGCCGCTCTGCGCGCAAGGCGGCATACGTCCGCCCCGTGTTCGCCGTACAGAAAGCCGAACGCGTCGTTTAAAAGCTGCTGCAGATAGGCCGTTCCTGCGGTCTGCGCGCGTGCGGCCTGCGTCTCGCCGAGGTCCGGGAATCGGGACGCGGCAAATTCAGTGATATCGCAAACGGCGGTCACATTCACCGTGAACGCCGCACCGTCCGTATCCGTTTTTCGCGCGCGGACCGTCGTATCTGTTTTCGCGACGCGCAGCGTATACGCGCCGTCCTCCCCGCGCACGGTAAAAGACGTCTTTTTAACGGCGTCCGTCAGAAAGAGCAGGCCGCGGGTGATCTCGGGACCTGCCGTGAACGCGAGCCGCCCGTTCTGAAAAAAGGCTGTTTCCCCGGGCGCGGCGGTGGGCCTTTCACCCTTGTCTTCGCTGCGCAGCCGTACCACCGGACAGTAGGCCGTATCCGTTTCCGACAGAAGAAAACCTGTAAACCGGAACAGTTTTACGGCGCAGCATTCGCCGTTTTCGCTGCCGGTGAGCAGCGCTTCCTCCAGCAGCACCGCGCCCGGCACGCTGCCGCCCGGGTCCGCCGCAAGAATGTCGGCGGCGGAAGCGTCCGCCACCGCGATCAGAATATCGCTGCGGGTGTGGTATTCCCGCAAAAAGAAATCAAGCGGCGCGCTGACGTCCTGTTCGGCAAGGCTCCGCCCCAGCACCAGCACCCGGGCCTGCGAGTAGAGCGGCGTGAGACCGGTTTCTGCGGCGGCGCCCGCCAGCGCTTCGCCCACTGTAGCGCCCGTAAAGCTGCATAACCGTGTTCTGCTGCCGTTCTCGTTTGGATCGTCGCTCTGCCCGGCTGCGTGAGCGTCCAACGCCTGTAGGGTGACCTTGTACGCGCCGTCGTCAAGATCAACGCCCACGGCCTCCACGATCAGGCGTTTGCTGAGTTCCGTGCCCTGCGGGCACGCGCAGCCCTGGACGCAGAGAATCAGAAGGATGACAACGGGCAGCAGCGCGTTTTTTATTCTTTTGCACATCATAATATGCCCTTCTTTGCCTGTACGTGGGTTTTGATCTTGACCGCCGCAAGTACCGAAAGCGGCGCCGCGATCAGCAGCAGCAAGAAGATCAGATCGTTGATCCCGCTGCCGATCACGCGCGCGAATACCGTTACGCTGCGGGACAGCACAAAATAGACCGACAGTACCGGCAGCGCAAGGCCGCAGTAAAGCGGCGCGCCCCTGTGAACCCGGAAACCGCCCTCCAAAAACATGCCCGCGACGATCAGATGAAACGCCAGCCGCACGAGAGAGCATAATACCCAGATCGCGCAGATCAGCGCGTCCAGCCGCTCCGCGGCGCCCAGTTTCGAAAGCACCGTAAGTGCGTAAAGCTGAAACATCTGCCGTTCGCCGTACGCCCCCAGCACGCCGGTGGTCAGCGTGTACAATAGGCTGCCCGTTACGCCGAAGGATAGCCACCATAAGAATACGCCCTTTTTGACGCCGCCGCGGATGTGCGGCGCAAATACAAGCAGCGCCGCCAGTTCGCCGGTGCGCGCCACGGCGGACCGGGCGTTCCGAAAAAGCGGCAGCACGCCGTTTCGCAGCGGAAGCTCAAGATCCGCGGGGGCGAATTCCCCGATCACGGTAACGCCCACATAAACGAGCGACGCCGCCAGCAGCGCCAGCACCGGCAAACTCATGCGGGCGACGGTCTCGCGTCCGCGCAGGGCGACCGGTACCGCAGATGCCGCCAGCAGCAGTATCAGCCCCAAAAGCTTTGCGCCGGAAAACATCACGGTGCTCATAAACAGATCGAACCGCGTCAGGCTCACGCCCGCGCTCCATACCGCTCCCGCCGTATAGAGCAGCGCCGCTCCCTTCGATACGGCAGGGTGCAGCCGGTCTGTCAACGCAAACAGGGTGCGGTCTTCTCTTTTGCCCAGCACGAGCAGCACCGGTATGACTGCCGCCGTTCCCACAAGCGCAAGCGGCGCAAATAACACCGCGCGGTCGCCCGGCGGGAAGGATTCTTTGTTTGTGATGATAAACGTGAACAGAGCAATAGCCCTGCAAACGAACACCGTGCAGAAAAACTGAAAGGCTGAAATGCCGCCCCTTGCCGTCATCCGAGTTCCAGCTCCTTTATGCTCTGTCTGCGCCGCGCCAGTTTTCTCCAGCCGTCACGCCGCAGAGCGTCCGATTGTTCTTTGCCGATCCACGGTGTAAACGGCGCCGAAAACGGAACGCCGAAGGCGCCCGCTCCGCAGATATCCGCCAGCAGCAGCCCTCCCGCGGCAAAAATGCCGAAAAAACCGGTGAGCCCGCCCAGCAGGATCATTGCGAACCGGATCAGCGCCAAGCTCTCGTGCAGCTTCGATACCACTGCGCTGGAGATCGCCGTGAGCGCCACCACCATCAGCATCGGCGCGGCGATCAGCCCCGCCGTGACCGCAGCGTCCCCAACCACCAGCGCGCCTACGATGCTCACCGCGCTGCCTACCGCCACCGGCATGCGCAGGCTTGCTTCCCGCACGATCTCGTAGATCAGATGGATGGCCACGGCTTCAAACATCAGCGAAAAGGGCGTTCTGGCTTCCGCGGCGGCAATATCCGGCATGATGTTCGGCGGCAGCACCTCCGGGTGGAAATTACACGTAGCAACGAACAGCCCCGGCAGTACCGCGCTCACCAGAAAGCAGAGGATCCTGAGCGCCCGAATGAACAGCGCGTACAGCGGCGCGCTCATATAGTCGTCCAGCGCGTGAAAATAATCGATGAAAAGATACGGCACGATCAGCGCGAAAGGGGAACCGTCCGTTATCACGCCCACCCGCCCTTCGCACAGCTTTGCCGCGAGCATATCGGGGCGTTCGGTAAAGCCGGTATCCGAAAACAGCGTCGGCGCGCCGCCGGAAAAGAACGGCTTCAGGCATCCGCTGCCGGGAAGGTTGTCCAGCCCCGTTTTCCGCAGACGCCGCCGGATCTTATCAACCATCTTCGGGTCTGCGCGGTTTGTGAGATAACACAGCAGCACGTCGGTGTGGCTGGTTTTGCCGACCACGGTCTGTTCTATCGCAAGCTCCGGGGTTTTCAGCCTTCGTCGCAGAAGGGCGGCGTTATCCTTGAAGCTGTCGCAGAAGCTTTCTCCGCTGCCGCGTTCGTTCATCTCCGCCTGCGGTTCCGATACGGCCTTTTTCGGGAAGCCCTGCATGCTGAACGCAAAGGCTGTTTTTCCGTTTTCAAGAAACAGAACGAAATTGCCTTCGGTCACGGTATGCGCCGCGTCCTCCGCGTCGCCGATCTCCTTCAGGCCCAGCCCTTTGAACGCCGTCTGCCTTATGGCCTGCTCCCTGCTTTCAAACAACGAGAAATTCTTTTCGTCGGTCAAAGGCTTTATGATGCTTTCGGTGATCTTCATTTCGTCGCACATGCCGTCCAGAAAAACGGCTGCGGCAGGTTTCCCGCCGATCCCGAATTCGCGGATCGCCAGATCGAAACTGCCGCCGAAGCGCGCCTTCACGGCCTGCGCGTTTTCCGCGGCTTTTTTATAAAGCATAAACGCCCTCCTATCTCTAATGGTATTGACCGCTTTTTTTCGGTTATACTTTTTCAGGGAGGGGTTTTTTATATGCTTACCGCTTTTTTTCGCACCGTGATACTTCTGGTGTTCGTGGTCCTTGCGCTGCGTCTGATGGGCAAACGCCAGATCGGCGAGCTGCAGCCCGGGGAACTCGTGATCACCATCCTTCTTTCGCAGATCGCCGCAACGCCGATGCAGGATAACGATATCCCCGTGGTGCAGACGCTGGTCTGTATCCTGACGCTTGCCGGGGCGGAGCTGCTGCTCAGCGTGCTCGCCATGAAGAGCCTGCGCGTAAGAACGCTGATCGACGGCAACAGCGTCACCGTGCTGCGCGACGGCAAAATAGATCAGGCGGCGCTCGGGAAGCTCGGGTTCACGATCGACGACCTGATGGAGGGGCTGCGGCAAAAGGACGTGTTCGATATCGCGGAAGTGCAGAGCGCCGTGGCGGAAACAAACGGCAAGCTCAGCGTGTTATTGAAAGCGGAAAACCAGCCCGCCAAAACGAAGCTGTTTCAGAAGGACTGTCCCGAACCCGGCGCGCCGCAGGTCCTGATCGCGGACGGCAGGGTAAACCCGAACGCGCTGCGTACGGCGCACATGGATGAAAAAGCGCTTCGTTTTCTGCTGTCAAAAGAGCGTGTCGAACCCGGCGACGTTTTTCTGCTCACGGTGGATTCTGTCGGAAAGACCGTGCTTGTGCGAAAGGAGAGAGGCGTATGACGCGGCGTCTGTTCTGCGGCCTTCTCTGCATCGTTCTGGCGCTGCTGCTGGGCGTGTCGGGCGAAGTGTATCTGCGTACCGCGGCGAACCGGCTTCTGGATGCGCTTCAGCCGCCTCCTGACGCGGACGAGACCGAGATTTTCGAAACGGCGGCACAGGCGGTGGAAGCGTGGGACTCGCTTGAAAAGCTGCTCGGCGCGATCATAAAGCATTCCGACGCGGATGCGCTCGGCGTGCTGTTTGAACAGCTTCGTTCCGGTGCTGAAAACCGAGACCTTAATGCTACCGAGCAAAGTCTTGCGGACTGCGCCGCGAAGACGCGGGTGCTTCTGGCTGGGGAGCGCCTGCGCTGGGAAAATATCCTGCGCGCAGGGGTAAAAAATGATTAAAAAACTATTTACTTTTATAAATATTTAAACTATAATATACTCTGTATAATTTTTCTTTGATCAGCCGGAGGACAGGTTTTGTCTGCATTAAAATACGAGATCGCGCGGGATCTTGCCCGCACGCATACCCAAACGGAATATACGGAGCTCTCACGGGCGCTGCTTGCCGAGCGGTACCCTCTGCGGCAGCCGAAAGCCTTTGTCCACACCTACGGCTGCCAGGGGAACGTGGCGGATTCCGAGCGCATCAAGGGCATGCTTTCCGCCATGGGCTACGCGTTTACCGAAACGAGCGAAGAAGCGGATCTGGTGCTGTTCAACACCTGCGCGGTCAGGGAGCACGCGGAAGACCGTGTGTTCGGCAACGTCGGGGCGCTCAAACCGCTGAAGGCCGAAAAGAAAGATATGATTATCGCGCTGTGCGGCTGCATGATGCAGCAGCCCCACGTGGCGGAGCGTATAAAGCAGAGCTATCCGTTTGTGAACCTCGTGTTCGGCACCTTTGCCATCCATCGCGTGCCGGAGCTGATGTACCGCGTGCTGCGCGGCGGCAAACGGGTCTTTGAGATCGCCGAAACGCAGGAAGCCGCGCCCGAAGGCCTGCCCGTAAAGCGGGATTCTCTGTTCAAGGCATGGCTGCCCATCATGTACGGATGCAATAACTTCTGCTCTTACTGCGTGGTGCCTTACGTGCGCGGGCGGGAACGCAGCCGCGCTCCCGAGGCGGTGCTGGCGGAGGCAAAAGAGATCATCGCGGGCGGCGCGAAAGAGATCACGCTTCTGGGGCAGAACGTGAATTCCTACGGCAAAAACGCGGAACACGGCGTCAATTTCCCGAAACTGATGAAGATGATCAACGACCTGCCCGGGGATTTCCGCATCCGTTTCATGACCTCCCACCCCAAAGACTGCACGAAAGAGCTGCTCGATACCATGGCAGCCTGTGAAAAGGCGGACCGTCACCTGCACCTGCCGTTCCAGTCGGGCAACGACCGGGTGCTGAAGGAGATGAACCGCGGCTACACCAGAAAAGCCTATCTGGAGCTGATCCGCTATGCGCGCCGGGTGATGCCGGATCTCAGCATCACCAGCGATATCATTGTGGGCTTCCCGGGGGAAACGTACGAGGAGTTCCGCGATACCGTTTCTCTGATCGAAGAGGTAAAATTCACCTCGCTGTTTACGTTTATCTATTCCCCCCGCGTGGGGACCCGCGCCGCAGCCATGCCGGATCCTGTGCCCTACAGCGAAAAATCCCGTTGGTTTTCCGAGCTTCTGAAAGTGCAGGAGGGCATTGCGGCCGAGCGCTGCGCCCACATGCTGGGCAATACATACGAGGTGCTGGTCGAAAACGAGACAAAAGAAGGGTGCGGCATGCTCACCGGGCGTACCGGCGGCAATATCAATATCGATTTCCCGGGGGATAAGTTGCTGATCGGCACGTTTTGCAGGGTTAAGGTAACAGGAGCGAAGAACTGGCTCCTGACCGGAGAATTATCAGATTGAAATAAATAAAGGAGAACAATAAATATGGATGTGATTCAGGCTGCAAGAATGCTGGGCAAAGAGATACAGGCGGATCCCCGCTATCTGGAATTCGCTGCCGCAAAGCAGGCGAACGACGAAGATATCGCCCTGCAGGGGCTGATGGGAAAACTGCGTCTTCTGCAGCTGTCTTACGAGAACGAAAGCGCAAAGGATGAGCCTGACAAGGCGAGACTCGAGAAATGGGACGAGGATTTCCGCAAAACCTACGGCGAGGTCATGCTCAATGAAAATATGCGCAGATATGAAGAGAAGAAGCAGGCGGTGGACGATCTTATGAACTATATCGTGAACCTGCTGAGCGTGATCGTGAACGGCGGCGATCCCGATACCGCCGAGCCCGCTCCCGCAAACGGCGAGGGCTGTACCGGCAGCTGTTCCTCCTGCGGAGGCTGCGGCTGATCCTTATCCTGCAAAGAGAGGTTACATAAATGGCGGAGCTTACCCCCATGATGCAGCAATATTTCGCAATCAAGGCGGATTACAAGGACGCCCTTCTTTTCTATCGCCTCGGCGACTTCTACGAGATGTTTTACGAGGATGCGAAGATCGCCTCCCGCGAGCTCGAGCTGGTGCTCACCGGGCGCGACTGCGGGCAGGAAGAGCGCGCCCCCATGTGCGGCGTGCCGTTCCATTCCGCCGATACCTATATCGCCCGGCTGGTGGCAAAGGGCTATAAGGTGGCCATCTGCGAGCAGACCGAAGACCCCGCTCTTGCCAAGGGCATCGTAAAGCGGGACGTGATCCGCGTGGTCACCCCCGGCACGGTCACTGAAAGCCTGATGCTCGACGAAGACAGGAATAATTATCTTGCCGTCCTTTACTGCACCGGGGACGGGATCGGCGTCAGCTTTACCGACGTCTCCACCGGCTCCGTATCGGCGCTGGAATTCCGCGGAAAGGACGCGGCCGCAAAGGCGGTGGACGCGCTTGCGCGTTTTTCTCCCACCGAGGTGGTCGCGAACCGTCTCACAGTGACCGACCCCGCCGTAAAAAACTATATCAATCAGGTGCAGAAAATGATGGCGGGCGTAAAAGCGGACGCT
Organism: Clostridia bacterium; assembly: GCA_017439205.1. Taxonomy (GTDB): domain Bacteria; phylum Bacillota; class Clostridia; order Oscillospirales; family Acutalibacteraceae; genus RUG806. The sequence continues at coordinate 23,591 of JAFRSZ010000115.1, read as the reverse complement.
GCTTTCGATTACGGACCCAACGCCGCCGTGGTGGAAAAACAGTTCGGCAAAAGCATACAGGCGCTTGGCCTCGACGGGATGCCGCTGGCGGTGTCCGCCCTCGGCGCGGCGCTCACCTATCTGTACGACGCCGAGAAGAACGGCCTCGAAAACATCACCGAGGTGCAGATCCCGAGCGAAGAACGCTGCATGCACCTTTCCGCGATCACCCGCGCCAATCTGGAACTCACCGAAACGCTGCGCCGCAGAGAAAAGCGCGGCTCGCTTCTGTGGGTGCTCGATAAAACCAAAACCGCCATGGGCAAGCGAAAACTGCGCCAGTGGGTATGCGAACCGCTTACCGACGTTTCTTCGATCACGGCGCGCCAGAACGCCGTAGAGGAATTATATGCCGACCCTGTCCTGCGCGGCGAACTGGCGGACGCGCTGAGCTCGGTGAACGATCTGGAGCGCGCCACCACGCGCGTGGTCTACGGCACCGTGAATCCCAAAGAGCTCAGAAGCCTCGGCCTTGCGCTGAAGGTCGTTCCCACGCTCAAAGAGCTGCTTTCCGGCGCGAAATGCAACCTGCTCCGGCGCGTGCGCGACGGTATGGACGAAGAGACCGGGCTTGTGGACCTGCTTGACCGCGCCATAGCCGACGACCCGCCCTTTTCCGTACGCGAGGGCGGCATGATCAAAGACGGCTACAATGAAGAGCTGGATTCTCTTCGTCAGATCGTGAACGGCGGCACCGAGTTCCTTGAAAAACTGCTTGCCGAAGAGCAGGAGCGCACCGGCATCAAAAAACTGAAAATCGGCTATAATAAAGTGTTCGGCTATTATCTCGAGGTGCTCAACACCTACCGCGATATGGTGCCTGAGGATTATATCAGAAAACAAACGCTCACCAACTGCGAGCGCTATATCACGCCGCAGCTCAAAGAGCTGGAAGCGCAGATGCTCGGCGCGCAGGACCGCATCGCAAAGCTCGAATACACGCTGTTCTGCGAAGTGCGCGCCGCCGCAGCGGCCCGGCAGGAGACCATCCGCCGTACCGGCGACTGCGCCGCCGTGCTGGACGTGCTCTGCTCGCTTGCGCGCGTTGCGGAAGAAAACGGCTACGTCCGTCCCGTGGTGGATTATTCCGACGAGATCGTGATCAAAGACGGACGCCACCCGGTGGTGGAGCAGTTTCTGGACGGGCTGCCCTTCGTACCCAACGATACCGTTATGGACGGCGACGCCCGCCGTACGGTGATCATCACCGGCCCCAACATGGCCGGCAAATCCACCTACATGCGCCAGACCGCGCTGATCGTGCTGATGGCGCAGATCGGCTCGTTCGTCCCCGCGGCCTCCGCCACCGTAGGCGTCGCCGACAGTATCTTTACCCGCATCGGCGCGGCGGACGACCTCACCGCGGGCCAGTCTACCTTTATGACGGAGATGAACGAGGTCTCCGCCATTCTGGCGAACGCCACCGCGAAGAGCCTGATCATTCTGGACGAGATCGGGCGCGGCACCTCCACGTTCGACGGCATGAGCATCGCCCGCGCGGTGCTGGAATACGTGAACGATAAAAAGCGCATCGGCGCGAGAACGCTGTTCGCCACCCATTACCATGAACTTACCGATATCGAAAATGAGCTCGAGGGCGTGGTGAACTGCAACACCTCCGTAAAAAAGCGGGGAGACGAGATCAGCTTCCTGCGGCGCATCGTGCCCGGCCCGGCGGATGGCAGCTACGGCATCGAAGTGGCAAAGCTCGCCGGCGTGCCGCAGGCCGTGGTAAAGCGCGCCCGCGTAATACTCAACGAGCTTGAGTCGGGGCAGCCGACTCCCGTGCGGGAAGCGCGTCCCGTAAAAGAGCCCGAAGACGACGGCTTCGGTATGCCGGGGCTGTTTGCGAATCAGAATTCCGCGGTCGCGGAGGAACTCAGGAACCTCGATCTGAATACCTTCACGCCTCTGGAGGCGTTAACGAAATTATACGAACTCAAAAGTAAGATAGTGTGAAACATATGTCAAAGATCAACGTATTGCCGAAAAGCGTCGCCGACCTGATCGCCGCCGGAGAGGTGGTGGAACGGCCGGCCTCGGTGGTGAAGGAACTCACCGAAAACGCCATAGACGCCGGCGCCTCCGCGATCACCGTGGAGATCAAAAAGGGCGGCGTGCGGTATATCCGCGTAACCGATAACGGCTGCGGCATCGAAAAGGCGGACGTGCCAACCGCATTTCTGCCCCATGCCACCAGCAAGATCCGTGAAGCGGACGATCTGAACCGCATCTTCACGCTCGGCTTCCGCGGCGAGGCGCTGCCCAGCATCGCCGCCGTGGCGAAGGTCTCTCTGCTCACGCGTACCGCCGACGATGAGACCGGCGCCGCGTTTACGATCGAGGGCGGCGAGGCGGGGGAGCCGGAAGAAGCCGGCTGCCCCGCGGGAACCACCGTGGTGGTGCGCGACCTGTTCTACAACACGCCCGCCCGCATGAAATTTCTGAAAAAAGACGTTACCGAGGGCAACTGGGTGGCGGACGTTCTGACAAAAACCGCCCTGTCGCATCCGGAGATCCGTTTTACGTTTATCCGCGATGAAAAGCGGATCTTCTCCACCCCCGGCGGGGGCGATCTGTTCGCCGCCGTGCACGCGGTGTTCGGCAAAGAAGTGACCGAAATGCTGCTGCCCTGCGAATACGAATACGAAAATATCAGGGTAGAGGGTTACATATCGAAGCCCCTGGGCAACCGGCCGAACCGCAGCATGCAGTATTTCTTCGTAAACGGCCGTTGTGTGCGCATTCCCGCCGCCGCGCCCGCGCTGGACCGCGCCTATAAAAACTGCATCATGGTGGGCAAATTCCCCATGTGCTTCCTCTCGATAACGCTGCCTGCGCAGTTTACGGACGTAAACGTGCACCCGGCGAAAACCGAGATCCGCTTCGCCGAAGAGGGCAAGCTGTTCGAGGCGCTGTTTTACGCGGCGCGTTCCGCAATCGCGAAAGGGGATACCGACCGGCCCGCGGTAACGCTGTCCGGCGGAAAGAGCATTCTCGAAACGCCGCCGGAGCCGCAGCAGCTTTCCTTTGATCCTCCGGCTCCCGCCGAAAAAAAGGAGTCTGCGGCCGTCCCACAGCCGGAGCCCCGTCCCGCGCCCGTCAGCGCACCGTCCGAACGGTCGCGCGGAAACGTTTCGATTGACGTTATCTTCGACGAACCCGATGAAACGCTGCCGAAGAACGTTCTGCCCCTGCACGACGATTCCGTCATAAAGCGGATCGCAGCCGAGGGGCTGGCCCCGGAACCGGCGGCCGAAGAGAAAAAAAAGGAAGAACCGGCATGCGGGGAACCTGTTCCCATGCCCCGGAAACCGGTTCCCGCGCCTGAAAAACCCGCAAAGAATTATGCCGAAGCCTTTGCCGCCCTCTCGGGGTCCGCGAAAAAGACGGAACCCGCCCGCGTGCGCGTGATCGGCGAGGCGTTCAAAACCTATATCATTGCCGAGTACGGCGATAAGCTTCTTCTGATCGATAAGCACGCCGCCCACGAGCGCATGATTTTCAACTCGCTCTCAGAGGGCGTCGCCGGTTCGCAGATGCTGCTTTCCCCGGCGATCGTGGCGCTTTCCGGGCCGGAATACGCCGCCGTGAGCGAGAACCTGCAGGTGTTTGAAGAAGCCGGATACGAGATCGAGGATTTCGGCGGATCGAGCGTGATCGTGCGCGCCTGCCCGGTGCTGCTCACGCAGGAGGATATCCCTTCGCTGATCCGCGAGCTGGCGGGCAAGCTGCGGCAGGGCGATCTGCGTCCCGTGCCTGAAAAGCTCGATTGGATCCGCAATTCCACCGCATGCCGCGCCGCCGTGAAGGCGGGGGACGAAATGAAGCCCGCGGAAATGCAGCTTTTCGCCGAAAAACTGCTGGCGGACGAAAGCGTAAAATACTGCCCGCACGGGCGCCCCGTGCTTTACGAACTCTCCAGAAGCGAGCTTGAAAAGCAGTTCGGCAGACTGCAGTGATACTCTGACGAAAGGAACCGCAGCGCATATGAAAAAGATACCCGTCGCGGCGATCGTGGGGCCCACGGCGTCGGGAAAGACCGCGCTGGCGGTCAGCCTTGCCGAGCGTTTTGACGCAGAGATCGTATCGGCCGATTCCATGCAGATCTATAAGGGCATGGATATCGCCACGGCCAAGCCGACGCCTGAAGAAAAACGCGGCGTGCCCCACCATATGATGGATTTTCTCGATCCCGGCGAAAGCTACAGCGTCGCGGATTTCTGCGAGGACGCGAAAAAATGCATCGCCGATATCGTTTCGCGCGGCAAACGCGTGATCGTATGCGGCGGCACCGGCCTTTACGTCGACGCGCTCTTGAAAGGGCTTGACTTCTCCGCCGTGCCGGACGACCCCGCCCTGCGTGAGACGCTTCTGCGCCGAAAAGAATCCGAGGGCATAAACGCGCTGTATGAAGAGCTGCGCGGCATAGATCCCGATATGGCGTCCGCCGTGGACCCGCGCAACGAAAAGCGCGTGCTGCGCGCGCTGGAGATCTGGTATGCCGCCGGTGAGAAGCCTTCGGCGGTGCGCGCCCGGGCAAAGGACGCGCAGAGCGGATTCGCGAGCGTTTACATTGGCCTGTTTTTCCGGGACAGGCAGGTCCTGTACGACCGGATCGACCGGCGGGTGGACGCCATGATGGCAAACGGCCTTGCGGATGAGGCGCGCGGCTTTTACGCGCTTCCTGCGTCCGTCACCGCCGCGCAGGCCATCGGATATAAAGAATTGAAGCCGTGGCTCGACGGGACTCTCCCGTATGAAACGGCGGTGGATAACCTGAAGCGTGCCACGCGGCGTTACGCCAAACGGCAGATCACATGGTTCGGCAGGAACCCTGATATCTTCCGTCTCGAGCGGGACGCGCTTACGGATGCGGCGCTCGCAGACGAAGCCTGCCGCATCCTCACAGAAACAAAACTGTTTACGGAGGACCTTTGCGGATGAACAATACCCGAACCGCACCCGCTGAAAGCGGAAACGTAAAAAAGAAAAAACGCAGCCTGACGCATATCGATTTCGATCCGCGTTCTCCGGTTGTCCGCCGGGTGCTGCTCGCTGCTTTGGCAGTGCTCGTTGCGGTCGTGCTGATCTATCAGGTTGCGCACATCGGCAGGTCGCGTTCAAACAAACTGAACACGCAGACGGCGCTGAACCGCACCATATCAAGAAGCATCAGCGCGGACGGTTACGTCGTGCGGGAAGAAAGCCTGCTTACCGCAAACGTGTCCGGCACGCTGGTCCCCCGTGTGGAAAACGGCAGCAAGGTGAGGGCGGGCGACCCGGTTGCAAAGATCTTTGCCGGCGAAGCCGATGCGCAGCTCCTGCTGGAACTGGACGGCGTCGAGACCCAGATCGCCTATTACGAGAATATCAGCGACCTTGATTCCGCCAATATTTACGAGAATAAATCTGCTTACAACCAGAATATCTCAAACGCGCTGTTCGCGCTGCTGGACTGCATCAACGATAACGATCTTTCGATGCTGCAGCAGTATGTGCAGGATCTGAACGTAAACGTGACGAAGCGGCAGATCGCGGTAGGCGAGCCGGTCAACGTGAGCGAGCGTCTTTCTGCGCTTTATGCGCGCAGGGAATCACTGAGCGCGTCGCTGTCTTCTGCGGGCTCGATCACGGCGGACCGCGCCGGCTACTATGTGGACCGCGTGGACGGCTGTGAAAACGACGCCGATTATACCGCCGTGCTCACGGCAGATACCGCAACGATCACGTCCCTGCTGAACACCGAGCCCCGAACGGTGGGTTCCACAGCAGGAAAACTGATCACCCAGTTCAACTGGTACCTTCTGTGCGTGGTGGACGATCTGGACGCAGCCCGGCTTTCCGTCGGGCAGAAAGTGAACGTCACGTTCGCAGGGTATTCCGGCGGCCCGATCAGAATGCAGCTCGCTGCGATCAACGAGGGCGAAGATAACAAAACGGCGCTGGTGTTCCGCTGCAATCTGATGAATTCCGAGATCGCGTCGCTCAGGTGCGAAAACGTGAAGATCTGCCTTGAGGAGTATTCCGGTTACGCGGTGGACCGCAAAGCCCTGCGCACCGTGGACGGCGAGGTCGGCGTTTACGTGCAGCTCGGCAATCTGGTGCGGTTCCGCAAGGTGGAGATCGTATATTCCGACGAAAACGTTATACTGGCGTCTTCATCCTCGGGCAACGGGTACCTGCGGCTGTACGACGAAATCATTACGGAGGGAACGGATTTGTATGACGGAAAAATCATCCTTTGACGCGCGTTTGCTGTGCATAACGGAAAACTATAAGGAAATCACTGAAAACATCGCCTCCGCGGCGGTGCGCTCGGGCAGGGATCCGTCGGCCGTTCGATTCATGGCGGTCACGAAAACGGTGGAGCCGGTGTATATCAACCACGCGCTTTCTCTCGGGATCGGCCTGATCGGTGAGAACAAGGTGCAGGAGCTTCTTTCAAAACTCGAATACCTTGAGAAGAAAGACGTGGAAAAGCACATCATCGGCCATCTGCAGTCCAATAAGGTGCGCAAAATCATAAGGGAGGTAAGCATGGTCCAGTCGCTGGACAGCGTTTCGCTCGCGCGCGAGATCTCGCGGCAGGCGGGGCTGAACGGCTTGAACATGGATGTGCTTCTGGAAGTGAATATCGGCGAGGAGGCGTCCAAAACCGGTTTCTTGTATGAAGAAACTTCTTCCGCCGCCGCCGAGATCGCCGAATTGTCCGGCGTTACGGTGCGCGGGCTGATGGCGGTTCCCCCGCTGGACGCCGAAGAGGAAGCTCTGCGCGGGTATTTCCGGCGGATGCGAACCCTGTTTGAAACGCTGAAAAGCGGAAATCCTGCCTTCGACACCCTCTCTCTGGGCATGAGCGGCGATTATATTACCGCTATTGAAGAGGGAGCCACATTAGTTCGCATAGGAAGTGCACTTTTTGGTGCGAGAAGATATTGACTTTTGCCTATCACTTAATATATAATATATTTTATAATAAATAGCTTACCCATTTTTCTACAGAAAGGAAAAAATGCAATGAGTTTTGCAGATAAGTTCAAAAAAGCGCTCGGTCTCGACGGCGATTATTTCGACGTGGACGATGAGATCGAAGAAGAAGAGGAAGAAGAGGCATTTGAACCCGAGCGTCCTTCCCGCAGAGAACGGGCGGCCGCCGAACGCGCCGAAAAGAAAGCGATCACTGTAAGCCCGTCCCGCACGCCGACCAAGGTGGTGGATATCCATACTACGGCGAAGCTGCAGGTGGTGCTGAAAAAGCCCGAGCATTTCGACGAGGCTACCGCCATTGCCGACGAGCTTCTTGAACGGCGCACCGTGGTGCTGAACCTTGAAGCCACAGAGAAAGCCGAGGCCGGAAAGCTGCTGTGCTTTTTGAGCGGCGTTGCCTATTCCAACGGCGGCAAACTGAAAAAGATCGCCAACAACACCTATATCATCACACCGTACAATGTGGACGTGATGGGCGACCTGCTCGACGAACTTGAAAACAACGGCATGTTTTTTGTGTGAGGCGGAAAGAGAGTACCGTCAAGCGAATCCGATCAGTGAAAGGACGTAATGAATTATGCTTACACCTGCGCAAATCAAAAGTATAAGCTTTAACCGCCTCGAGGGGGATACCTACAGCGCCAGCGAAGTAGACGAGGCGTTTGAGAGAATCGCAGCCGATTACAGCGATATCTTTGCCGAAAACGGCAGCATGGTAAGAAAGCTGGGCGTTTTGGCCGCAAAGATCGAAGAGTACCGCAAAGATGAAAACGTGCTCAGAGACGTGCTCTATAACGCACAGAAGAGCGCCGATATGATCATCGCATCCGCAAAGGAGCAGGCGGATCAGATCGTCGGCAACGCCGAGGCTGAGGTGGATTCCATCAAAGCCGAAGCCGACGGCATCATCGACGACGCCGTTCTGAAGGCCGAAAAGATCAATGCGGCAGCCGAAGCGGAATACGCCAGCATTATTTCTTCCGCAAAGGTCCTTTCCGACGGATATATGTCCGCGGCCAGAGAGAGCAGCGATGCGATAGCGAAGGAAACCGAAAAAACCGTAAACGACCTGATCGCGGACTGCGACCAGAAAGCGGCTGCGATCCTTGAAAGCGCCCAGCGCAGAGCGAACCAGTTGCTGGAAGACGCCAATACCGCCGCGGATTCCATCATCGTGAACGCAGAAGGCGAAGCCGAAGATAAAATGAAGGCTGTTGACGATCGGATCGACGGCATCATGAAAGAAGCGCAGGCACAGGCAGACGCCATCACCGACGAAGCGAAAGAAAAGGCGGAAGCCCTCACCGGCGAAGCAAAAGAAAAGGCCGACGCTTACACAGAAGAAGCCAAAGAAAAAGCCGACGCCCTCGTAAATCAGGCGCAGACCGATTACGACGAGAAGACCGCCGCGCTGGAAGCCCTTCTGCTTTCCAGAAAAACAGAGGTGGAAGAAGGCCTGAAAAAAGCGGCTGCCGAGCAGGAAGCAGCGGCCGTGCAGTCGAGAGCGCAGGCGCAGTCCGAGTTGTTTGAGGCCTATGAGCAGTCTGAAAAGCTTCGTACCGACGCGAAAAACGAGGTCGAGCAGATGCGCGCCGCCTTGCGCGAAAAGGCTGAGCAGATGCTCTCCGCCGCAAAGGAAGAGGCGGATTCTCTGATTCAGAACGCCAAAGATAAAGCGCTCCAGATGCTTTCGATCGCCGAAACCGAATCCGAAAAACTGATGCAGCAAACGCGCGATGAAACCGCCGACGCCCGCGCCTTTGCCGAAAACGCAGAAAAAGACGCCCGCTTCAAGAGCGAGACGCTGCTGGCGGACGCCGAGCACCGCGCTGGCGAGATGCTTGAACTGGCGAAATCCGCATCCGAAGCCATCATGCAGCAGGCGAAAGAGAATTCCGAGAACCTGATCTCCACCTCAAAAGCCGAGGTGGAGGGCGTGATCGAAACCACAAACAAGAAGTCCTTCATGAAGTATGAAGAGGCAAAGCTCCGCAGCGAGGCGTTTGTGGACGAAGTACGCGAAAAGACCCAGTCCGAATATGACGAGACTATTGCGCAGGCGAAGGCGCTTTACGACGAAGCCGCCCGTATCGCCGCCGGCGTGCGCGACGCGGTAGAGGCCGAGATCACCGGTATGCTTACCGAGGCGCAGCAGAAGGCCGCGCGCATCACGCTCGACGCCGCAGAGCAGGCGGAAGCCACCCGTGCGGGCGCGGAAGAAAAGGTAAACGCGGCGCTTGCCGAAGCGGACGCCGCCATAGAGAAGAAGCTTGTGGAAACCAAGCGCAAATGCGCTTCCATGCTCAAAGACGCCAAAGACGAGGCCAACAACCGTGTGGACCGCGCCGAGGCCGCGGCAAACGAGTATTTCCGTCAGTCGCAGACCAATTCCGCCGCCCTTCTGATCGCGGTGAATTCCGAGTGCGAAAAGGTGCTTTCGCTCGTAAAGCGTCAGCTGCCTGCCGACGGAGGCGTCAATTATTCCGTGTCCATGCCCACCGAAGTGGAGCCGCTTCCCATGGGCGTTGACGCGGCGAGACTGCTGAAGATGAACGGCATCGATATCTCGATGAACGTGGCGCATCCCGAATATAACCCCGATCCCGCCTCCATCAATCAGACGGATATCGGCAAGATCCCGCCCATCAAGGTCGAAAAGCCAGCCGTACCCGAAAAGCCGGTCGAGGATCCCGCTCAGGTGGCGCGCGATCTCGGTGTGAACAATATCGCCGTGGACGTGCCCGATCTTTCCGAAGTGAAAGCGCCCAGAATGTCTTTTAACGCGATGCAGACCTCGCAGAGCGATTTCGTGCCCATGGAATCGGAGGTCTCCCTTTCCGCCGACAGCGTGAAGGCAGCCGTGGACGCTGCATACACCGATACGAACAAGGCGGTGGAAGCCGCGAAACAGCGCATCTTCATGATCGCCGGCAGAGCTACGGTGAATACCGAAGCCGCTTCTGCAGATGTTGAGCAAAAAGCTGCCGAAGCGTCGAACGCCGCCGACGCGGTCCATGAAGCCGCCGACGAGATCTCCCGCATCGCCGAAGACGCCGCCGCCGTTGAACCCGACCGTACGTTTATTGACGAAATGGATGACGAGCCTGCCGCAGAACAGCCTGCCGCAGCGCAGGACGAAGAGATTCCCGCGCCGCAGCCGGAAGCGCCCGCGGATTTCTCCGATCTGACCGACGGCGCCGTTGATACGTTCGACGATTTTGCCGATCTGGACGCGGACGACGGGTTTGACAGCTTTGACGATATCAACGAAGAGGCTTCCGAAGCCGTTGAGGAACCCGTGGCTGAAGAGCCTGTAGTTGAAGAGCCTGTAGCTGAAGAGCCCGTAGCTGAAGAGCCCGTAGTTGAAGAGCCCTTGGCGGAAGAACCCGTAATTGAAGAGCACGTAGTTGAAGAACCTGTGGTTGAAGAACCTGTTGTCGAAGAGCCCGTGGCCGAAGAACCCGTGGCCGAAGAGCCTGTTGCCGAAGAGCCTGTGCCCGAAGAACCTGTTGCCGAAGAACCTGTTTCCGAAGAAGCTCCCGCTGAGCAGGCGCAGCCGGCCGAAGCCTTCGATCATTTCGACGACTTCAACGATTTTGATGATTTCGACGAGCTCGATAAAGAGATCACCCTTGCGATCAGCAATAAGATCACCGCGATCCGCAATGAAAACATAAAAGCGCAGGCCGCGGAAGAGGCGCCTGTCGAAGAAGAAGCGCCTGCAGAAGAAGCGCCCGCCGAGGAAGAAGCGCCCGCCGAGGAAACGCCCGTTTCCCAAACGCCTTCCTTCACAGAAGAAGACCTGAACGGCTTCGACGATTTCGACTCTTTTGACGAATTCGGCGATTCCGACGAAACGCCCGCGCCTGCCGAACCGGAGGCCGCAGCTGAAGAAGAAGCCTTTGACGAGGAACCCGGCGACGCCGCGGAAATCTCCGAAGAAAAAGCGCCTGCCGACGGGTTCGACGTGGATTTCAGCGTGTTCGAGGATATTCCCGAACCCAAAACCGCTCCCGAAGAAAAAACCGGCGGCAGAAGAAAGAGAAGAAAAAGAAGATAAAACACACCGCCGAAAGGGGGGCCGGAATTGACAGAGAATAAAAAAAGATGGCTCCGGTTCGGTATTCAGATGGCTGCGATCGCCGTGCTCATCGCCGTGGACGCGTTCCTGAAAAAGGTCGCCGAAGCCCGCCTGATGGGAAAAGGCACGTTCGTTCTGATCAAGGGCGTTCTTGGCTTTACCTATACGCAGAATACCGGCGCGGCGTTCAGCATGTTCTCATCCTCCACCGCGATGCTTACCGTATTCACCGGCATTGCGCTGCTGGGCGGCGTGATCGCTCTGGCTCTGATAAAGAAAAAACCGCTGATCTACGATATCTGCGTGCCGCTGATCATCGCCGGCGGGGCGGGAAACCAGCTGGACCGCCTCACCCGAGGCTATGTGATCGATTACATTCACACCCTGTTCATTGATTTCCCGATCTTTAATTTCGCGGATTGCCTGATCACCTGCGCATGCTTTGCGGTGATGATCTATCTGATCTTCGATCTGATCCGGGACCGCAAAAAGCCCCCGAAAGAGGATGCGCCGCATGACTGAAGAATCAATGCTGGCGCCGGAAGAATGCGCCGGGCAGAGGCTCGATAAAGCCATATCGGAGATGCTGCCGTCGGTTTCGCGCAGTATGGCGCAGAAGCTGATCGGCGAGGGCAGCGTGATCTTAAACGGAAAAACCGCCGGAAAAAGCGATAAGGTCCGCTCCGGCGATGAGATCACGGTGTTTGTACCCGATCCTGTGGAGCTTGAAGCCGTGCCGCAGGATATCCCTCTTGATATCGTTTATGAAGACGGCGACCTGCTTGTGGTGAACAAGCCCAAGGGCATGGTGGTGCACCCCGCGCCCGGGTGGCCGGACGGCACTTTGGTGAACGCGCTGCTGTACCACTGCGGCGGTTCGCTCTCCGGCATCGGCGGCGTGATCCGCCCCGGCATCGTGCACCGCATCGATAAGGATACCTCCGGTCTGCTGGCCGTCGCCAAGAACGACGCCGCGCACGCCGGGCTCGCGGCGCAGATCAAAGAACACAGCTTTACCCGTGAATACCGCGCCGTTACCGTGGGGCACCTGCCGCGGCAGAAGGGGAGCGTGGAGTTTCCGCTGGGCCGCAGCCGTACCGACCGCAAAAAACAGGCGGTAAACGGCATCAACGCCCGCCCCGCCGTTACGCATTACGAGGTGCTGCGCAGCTACGAAGGCTTTGATTACTGCAGCTTCGTGCTTGAAACGGGCCGTACCCACCAGATCCGCGTCCACGCGGCGGCGCTGGGGCACCCGGTGGCGGGGGATACCGTTTACGGGGGCGAAAAGAATACCCACGGGCTGCAGGGCCAGTGCCTGCACGCAAAAAAACTGGGGTTTATGCACCCCGTTACCGGCGAATATCTGGAATTCGATTCGCCGCTTCCCGATTATTTTGAGCAGTTTTTATCCCGGCTGAAAGAACAGTAAAGGAGTTTTCAATATGGATGCATCAACGAAGAAACAACTTGAAGTGACCGCGGTGAAGATCCGTATGGGGATCATCGAGGGCACATATAACGCGAAAAGCGGCCATCCCGGCGGTTCGCTCTCCATTGCAGAGCTGCTGAGCTACCTTTATTTCAAAGAGATGAATATCGACCCCGCGGACCCGAAAAAAGAGGATCGCGACCGCTTCGTGCTTTCCAAGGGCCACGCGGCGCCCGCGCTGTACGCGGCGCTGGCGAACCGCGGCTATTTCCCTGTGGAGGATCTCAAAACCCTGCGCAAGTCCGATTCCTATCTGCAGGGCCATCCCAATATGAACCACGTGCCCGGCGTCGATATGAGCACCGGCTCCCTCGGGCAGGGCGTTTCTGCCGCCGTCGGCTTCGCGCTGGCGAGCAAGCTGCAGGGCGATAAATTCCGCGTGTACGCCGTCTTGGGCGACGGCGAGATCGAAGAAGGCCAGGTGTGGGAAGCCGCCATGTTCGCCGCGGCGAAGCATCTGAACACGCTCACCGTGTTCGTGGACAACAACAACCTTCAGATCGACGGCACGCTGGAAGAAGTGAATTCCCCCTATCCCATCCCCGAAAAATTTGCCGCCTTCGGTTTCAACGTGATCGAAATCGACGGGCATGATTACGACCAGATCGAGGCCGCCGTACAGGCCGCCAAAGCCTGCGCCGACAAGCCCACAGCCGTTATCATGAAAACCGTAAAGGGCAAGGGCGTATCCTATATGGAGAACGCCGTGAACTGGCACGGCGCCGCTCCCAAAGAAGAACAGTACCATATCGCTATGGATGAACTGAACGCCGCGCTCAACGCGCTGACCGCGTAAAGGAGGAGAACGCAATGGCAGACATCATCAAAACCGCCACCAGAGACGCCTACGGCAAAGCGCTGCAGGAGCTGGGCGAAAAAAACGATAAGCTGATCGTGCTGGACGCCGATCTTGCCGCCGCCACCAAGACCGGCATGTTCAAGAAGGCGTTCCCGGACCGTTTCATCGACTGCGGCATTGCCGAAGCGAATATGATCGGCGTGGCAGCGGGCCTTGCGGCTTCCGGCTATACCGTGTTTGCGAGTTCCTTTGCCATGTTCGCCGCGGGCAGAGCCTTTGAGCAGATCCGTAATACGCTGGGCTATCCCGGCATCAACGTAAAGATCGGCGCCACCCACGCGGGCATCTCCGTGGGCGAGGACGGCGCCAGCCACCAGTGCTGTGAGGATATCGGCCTGATGCGCACGATTCCCGGCATGACCATTCTGAATCCCGCCGACGATATTGAAGCCCGCCTTGCGGTGCTTGCCGCCGCCGAGAGCGCCGGCCCCGTATACATGCGCTTCGGCCGCCTTGCGGTGCCGCGTGTGTTCGATGAAGATTATAAGTTCGAGATCGGCAAGGGCGTGTACCTCAATAAGGGTACGGACGTTACGATCATTGCCACCGGCCTTCTGGTGGAACGCGCCATCGCCGCCGTGGAGCTTTTAAAGAGCCGCGGCATCAGCGCCGCGCTGATCAACATGGCCACCATCAAGCCGATCGACCGCGATATCATCCTTGACGCGGCAAAAACCACCGGCTGCATCGTTACCGCCGAAGAGCACAACGTGATCGGCGGCCTCGGCTCGGCTGTGGCGGAAGTCACGGCGGAATGCTGCCCCGTTCCCGTGCTGCGCGTGGGCGTGGAGGATACCTTCGGCAAGTCCGGCCCCGCGCTGGAGCTGCTTGAGATCTTCGGCCTGAACGCCGAAAACATCGCCGCAAAGGCGGAGCGCGCCATTACGCTGAAAAACGCGAGGTAAACCTGCAGTATGGAAAACGTATTGGAACTGAAAGTCGTAAAGGAATTCATCGACGCCTGCCATCAGAGCTGGCTCAAAGGCTGGAACGAGCGCAACGGCGGCAATATGAGCTATCGCCTGAAGCCCGAAGAGGCCGCGGCGCTGCTTCCCCTTCTGCAGCCGAAAAGCGAGTGGAAGAGCATCGGTCTTTCGCTTCCGAATATCGCCGGCGAGTACTTCATTGTGACCGGCAGCGGAAAATACTATAAAAACATTTTAAGAGAGCCCGAGAACAATCTCTGCATCGTAAAGCTCGATGACAAGGGCGAGAATTATCAGATCCTCTGGGGGCTTGACAACGGCGGCGTGCCCACAAGCGAATTGCCGACGCATCTGCTCAACCATTCGATCAAAAAAGAAAAAACAAACGGCCGTTACCGTGTGATCATGCACGCGCACCCGGCAAACACCGTGGCGCTCACGTTCCTTCTTCCGCTGGAGGATAAGGCGTTTACCCACGCAATCTGGGAGATGATCACCGAGTGCCCCATCGTGTTCCCCGCCGGAATCGGCGTGGTTCCGTGGATGGTATGCGGCAGCACCGATATCGCCCTTGCAACCGGTGAAAAGATACGTCAGTTTGACGCAGTCATATGGGCGCATCACGGTATCTTCTGCTGCGGCGAGGACCTTGATTCCACCTTCGGTCTGATGGATACCATCGAAAAGGCGGCCGAGATCCGCATCAAAGTGATGTCCTGCGGCGGCGCGATCCACGCGATCACCAAAGAGCAGATCATGGCGCTGTGCGGACCGTTCAAGGTGGATATCGACGGCACGATGCTGGACGACTGAAAAGAATAATCACAGGGGAGTGAAGCGCAATGGCAGCGACCTGTCCGAAATGTAATTATAAACTGAAAATTACCGATTGGCGTCCCGAATGCCCCAAATGCGGCGTGAACGTGGTGTATTACGGTATCGAAGAGCGTTTGCGCAAAGAGGCTGACGCGGCCGAACTCCAATACGCAAAACGTAAACCGAGGTTCGACCGTCTCAAGTTCTCTCTGATCGGTCATCCGCTTTGCATCGTCCGCCTTGCGCTGGGGCTGCTGCCCATCGTGGCGTTGCTGCTGCCGATGGGGAAGCTCGAATACGTGCTGCCGTTTTCCGCCCGCAGCGTGAACGTAAATCTGGTTTCCGTTATCTCATTCTTTTCAAATAACGGGCTCGATACGGACGCCCTCTCGGCGCTGTTCGGTTCCGAACTTTTGGGAAAAGCCTTTGTGTGTTTTGCGGTCGCGCTGGTCGCCATGCTGCTGATGGCGGTGTTTGCGCTGGTGGGATTTTTCCTGCTCACGCTTTCCGCCGCGCCCAGAGGCCTGAAGCGCAATATCGCGTTTGCCGTTCTCGGCATGGTGTTTGCCACGGTTTCCTTTGTCGCATTTGTTCTTATGGTAAAGGAACTGAACGCCGTGATACCCGATATCTTCAGCGGAACCGCGCTGCCCTTTGCTTACATCGCGGTGATGTGCGTATATATCGCGATCATTGCCGTGAACGTGATCTACAAGAAAAAGAATATCCAGGTGAAGTATACCGACGTTTCCGAACTGCTTCTGCCCTATGATGAGCGTCCTTCCACCATCGAAAAGAAAAAAGCGGCCGCTTCCGTGCAGGCGGCGCCCGCAAACGCGTAAACAAACACATTCGCCGGTCGGCAGGGGAGAGGTCCCGTTGCCGATTGGCTTTTTTTGAATGAATCTTACAGGAGAGCGTGTATTATGAGCATTCACTTCAACGAACAAAAAAAGATCTTCAAGCTCGACTCCAAAGGTGTGAGCTACATTCTGCAGGTGTATAAAGAGAACTGCCTGGCGCATCTGTATTTCGGCGCGTACATCCCCGACGATAATCTTACCGATTTCGCCGAGCGGCACGTATACGCATCCTTCTCCCCGCAGCCGGATACCCAGCCGCCCTACACGTTTTCTCCCGATACCTGCCCCATGGAGATCGGCTGCAACGGCGGCGCGGATCTCAGGATCGCTTCGGTGCAGATCCGCAACGCGGACGGCAACGCCTGCACCGATTTCAGATATGTTTCCCATAAGATCGTTTCGGGCAAACCCGCGCTGCCGGGGCTGCCGGCGCTCTACGCCAATACCGACGACGAGTGTGAAACGCTCGAGATCACAATGCGCGACGAGTATACCGGCGCCGAGGCCGTTCTGCTCTATACCGTGTTTGAAAAGCAGGCCGCGATCACCCGCTCCATGATCATAAAGAACACTTCCGATAAGCCCTTCGTGATCGAGCGCGCCATGAGCTTCTGCATGGATATGAACGGCTGCGATTACGATCTGATCTCTCTCTACGGCCGCCATGTGCAGGAGCGCGAGTATATGCGCCGTCCGCTGGCGCACGGCACGCAGGGGATCGGCAGCCGCAGAGGCTCTTCGTCCCATTCGCAGAATCCCTTTATCGCGCTGATATCCGCCGGCGGCGATGAGGATCACGGCGACGCTTACGGCTTCAACCTTGTTTACAGCAGTAATTTCAAGGCTGAGATCGAGGTGGATTACAACAATTCCGCCCGCGTAACGATGGGCATCAATTACGACGATTTCGGCTGGAACCTCGCCCCCGGCGAAGCGTTCTATACCCCCGAAGCGGTGCTGGTGTTCTCAAACGAGGGTCTTGGCGGCATGAGCCGCGCCTTCCATCGGCTTTACAACAACAACCTTGTGCGCGGCGAATGGAAGCACAGGCAGCGCCCCCTGCTGGTGAACAACTGGGAGGGCACCGGTATGGACTTTGACGGCGATAAGCTGTTTGCCATCGCAAAGTGGGCGAAGGAGACCGGCATCGAGATGTTCGTGATGGACGACGGCTGGTTCGGGAAACGGAACGACGATACCTCATCTCTCGGCGACTGGCATGTAAACGAAGCCAAGCTCAAGGGCAGCATCGGCGATCTGGTTGCCCGCATCAAGGGGCTGGGGCTGAAATTCGGCATCTGGTACGAGCCTGAAATGATCTCGCCGGATTCCGATCTCTACCGGGCGCATCCCGATTGGGCGATCCACGTGCCCGGCCGCAAAAAGAGCGTGGGCAGACAGCAGTACGTGATCGACATGACCCGCGCGGACGTGCGCGATTATCTCTTCAACGTGATGAGCGAGGTGCTTGCTCACAACGATATCGACTATCTCAAATGGGATTTCAACCGCAACATCTCCGAAGCGGGCTCCGCGCTGCTGCCGCCCGAAAGACAGAAGGAATTCTATCATCGGTATATTCTCGGTACCTATGAGCTCATGGACCGTATTACAAAGGCTTATCCACATCTGCTGATGGAGGGCTGCTCCGGCGGCGGCGGACGCTTCGATCCCGGTATCCTCTATTATTCGCCACAGATCTGGTGCTCCGACAATACCGAGGCGCTCTCCCGCGTGGATATCCAGTTCGGCACCTCTCTCTGCTATCCTGCAAGCACGCAGGGCGCGCACGTATCGGCGTCGTCCCGCGCCTCTTACGAAACCAAGCGCAACGTGGCGATGTGGGGCAGCTTCGGTTATGAGCTCGATCCCGCGAAGATCAGCGAGGAGGCGAGAGAAGAGATCCGCCATCAGATCGCCGATTACCATAAGTATTACGACCTGATCCATTACGGCGATCTGTACCGCCTCGTCTGCCCGTGGGAGGATCCCTACAACTGCGCGTGGATGTTTGTGGACGAGAAAAAGACGCAGGCGCTGGCCACGTATCTGATCAAATTCAAAAAAGAACGCCGCAACCTGTTTTTGCGCCTGAAGGGGCTGGATCCCGAAAAGTATTACCGCCTTGAAGAGACCGGCGAGGTCTACTCCGGCGCGCTGCTGATGAACGCCGGGCTGTGCCTGTGGACCATGCCCAATGAGGACGGGTATTCAAAGACGTTTTATTTCACCGAGGTATAAGAGCTTATATATAATGTAATAAAATAAAAAAACTTCCGGGAAATTCAATCCCGGAAGCTTTCTTCTATTATTCGGTTTTTTCAAGCAGCGCGCTGATCTCGGGCGGCCGCGACGCCATAAAGATGCTCATAAGATGCCTTGCGCATTCATCGGCGTTCATATGGATATCTCCGCTGAACCATGCCAGGATCACGTTCTTGAACGCGCCCACCGAGTAGATCAGGAAAAGCTGCGCCTGTTCCAGCTGAGCCGGATCCGAAAAGCTTTCTTCTATGAACGGAGAGATATGGTCTTTCAGGAAGTCGATCACGCGGGAGATCAGCAGATCGCCGCGGCTGGAATTCACAAAAAGGGCATAATAATCTTTGTTCTTTTCAAGGAATTCCATGCCCATGATGACAGCGGCGGTGGGATCGGCGATGATGTTTTTCAGCCCGATGTGCTTGATCGCCATATCCAGCGTTTCCAGCACGTTGTTCTGGATCGCCATGCTCAGGTCGTATACGTCAAGGTAATGCGCGTAAAAGGTCCCGCGGGAGATATTCGCCCTTTCAACGATATCGGTAACGCTGATTTTGGACGGATCTTTCTCGTTCAGCAGCTCGCCGTACGCCTGTTTGATCAGATGACGGGATCTGGTTGCGTTCTTGTGTGTCGATTTGATTCTTTCCGTCATGATTCTTTCCTCCCGTTGTATAAATAGTGCTGTGATACCCCTGACGGTTTATTTCTTTTTGGAGTATTTTTTCTTGTAGATCACGCGCATCAGAGCGCTCTCAAGGCCGTTGATGCACTCCTTGCCCCTGCCGTACATTTCGGCGGCGGTAAAGGCCTTGCAGCCCTTTTCGGCCACCAGCTTTACGGCATTTGCTTCATCCTCGTCCGCGCCCACGCAGATCGCACCGTTATCTTTGAGCAGAACGGCGTCGCGGCGACGCAGTTTTCTGACCACGGCGTTCGCGCTTCTGAGCTGCCGTTTGGGGTCGTACGCGGCGGTGCGCAGCGTAAAGCCCACGATCTGTGCGAAATCGTCGAGAAACGGTTTTACGGTGCGGCCCATCGCGGAAGCGGCAAGGGTGGCCTCTTCTTTGGAATGGACGATCGCGTTCACGTCGCCGCGTTTTTTGTAGATTACGGTGTGCAGCACGGCGGTATCCGGCGCGCCGGTCTCGGGATCCAGCGGCATGCCGCTTTCAAGATCCACCATGATCGGATCGCCGCCGTCGGCAGGCTTCATCTCAATGGCGCCGAACGCGCGCACGGAATCGTACGCGTCCACCTCGGGGCTCGCCGCGCCTATTTCAAAGCCGTTGGCAATGTATTTCGCGATACTGTAAAAGCTCTCCGCCGTTTCGCCGGAGATCTGGTAAAAACGCTCTGTGATGCGCTCTTTGCAGACCTTTTCAAGTGTATTCGCCACGTTGAACGCGTCTTCCATATCCGTGCCTACGCACAGCGCGCCGTGGTGCAGCATCAGGCAGGATTTCGCCTGCGGCGCGCGTCTGAGCGCGTCGGTCACGCCTTTCCTCAGCTTGCCGGTGCCGGGAAGCCCGTAAGCTGCCAGCGGAACACAGTCGCCGAGAACGGCGGCGTCCTCTTCGGGGATCGTATTTACGTCCATGCCCGAAAGCCCCAGCAGGGAAGCGAAGGTCTGGTGCGTATGGATCACGAAATTCACGTCCGGGCGCAGCTCGTAGCATTTTGCGTGGATGCCCTTCTCCGAACTCGGTTTGATATCGCCTTCATAAGAGAGGTCTGCGATATTCACGATCACGATCTCGTCCGGCGTAAGGCTCAGATAGTCCCGTCCGCTGGGGGTGATCGCAAACTGCGTATCGCTCAGACGGCACGAAACGTTGCCCCACGTGCGCTGGATCAGGCCTTCTTTTACAAGCTCTTTGCCCGCTTTGATTACGGTTTCTTTTGCGGTTAAAATATCCATATATAATTCCGCCGCGGGGCGACATTACGCCGCCCCGCCGGTTCCTTTCTTATATTCAGGCTTCTTCCTTGATCGCAACGTTTGCGAAAACGCGGTCGAAACGCGCGAGGGCGTCGTCGATCTCCTTCTCCGTGTATGCGGCGGAGGTGTACAAACGGCTGCCTGCGAGGGTCACAAGGCCTTCCGCCATATAAGCGGCGCCCATGTGGGTCATTTCGGTCTTGCGCACATTGGTCTCGTTGAGCACCGAGGGGATGGTCCACGGCTTCTTCCAGTTGATGGAGAACTGCAGCGTGCCTACGGTTTCCATATGGCAGATGGAGCCTTGGTTGAACGCCACGAACGGAAGGTGGCGGCGCGCGATGATCTCCTGCAGGCCCTTGGTGATGCGGTCGCCCATCTGTCCGGCTTTTACGCAGGCGTTGGTGCGGTCCATTTCTTCCAGCGTGAAGTAACCGGCCGCGCAGCTCAGCGGGTTCGCCGAGAGCGTGCCGCCGCAGAACGCCTTCTTTACCTTTACGGCGCCGTCAAGGCCCGCGCCCAGATACTTCATATATTCCTTCTTGCCGCCGACGCCGCCCGCGCCCGGGTAGCCGCCAGCGATCACTTTACCGAATACGGTAAGATCGGGCGAGCAGTCGAAATAGCCCTGAGCGCCGCTCATGCCCACGCGGAAGCCGGTTACCACCTCGTCGAACACGAGGAGCGCGCCGTATTTGCGGCAGAGGCGTTCCACGCCCTTGCAGAAGTTTTTGTCCACGGGACGGGAGCCGCTCTCCGGGCCCAGCGCCTCAAGGTAAACGGCAGCGGTACCGCCGCGGAACATGTTGAGGCGAAGCACTCTTTCAAGCGCGTCGAGATCGCCGGGGAAGAACTCCTGCGTGTCTCTCATCAGACGGATCGGCACGCCGTTCGCCTGGGTGAACTTGGTGCCGGGGATGCGGATGCCGTAGCCGAGCTGATCGCTCCAGCCGTGATACGCGCCGCCCATCTTCACGATGTTGCGGTTCTTTGTGGCAAGGCGGGCGATGCGCGCCGCCAGCATGCAGGCCTCGGTGCCGCTCTGCAGCATGCGGAACATGTCCACGGTGGGAACGCAGTCCGAGATCTTTTTCGCCAGCTTATATTCAAATTCGTGGAACAGACCGGTGGAGGGGCCGCAGGTGTTGAGCAGGTCGATCACCTGTTCTCTCACTTCGGGAGGATTGGAGCCCAGCACGGTGGGGCCGCCCGCCTGCAGGAAATCGTAATACTCGTTGCCGTCGATATCGTAGAGCTTGCAGCCGGAAGCCTTGGTGAACACCAGCGGGAAGGGGTAGTTGAACGCAAGGTTGTGCTGAACGCCGCCGGGAATGATGTTCTTGGCCTCCGCGATCATCTTTTTGGACGTCGCGCACTTTTTCTCAAAGTAATTCTCTTCGTACGCTGCGAGCGCCTCGGGAGTGACGGTATAGATGGGTTTTTTGATCAGTTCGTTAAGCTGCTGATTTACAGCCGCTGCATCCGGGTATTCGGAAATCGCAAAACGGGTATCCATTTACAAATCCTCCTGTGGATAAATTATACAATTAAAATTCTATCATATTACGCGCGCGAAAACAAGTACAAGTTGTCTTGTTTTTGTTCGGAAACATCCGATAGCCGTTTTACGCCGTCGGCAGCGTGACGATCGCTGGCGTTATGCCCAGCTTCGGCAGAAAGATCTCTGTGATATCGTCCAGCCGCACCTTTAAAGTGGAGGTATTGCGGCAGGGGTGGAACCCGAGCGTTTGCAGAGGTAAAATCTCTTCGTCAAAAATCAGTTTCACCGCGTGCCCTGTATCGTTTGCAAGGCCGAAAATACTGACCGAACCGGGGCGGACCCCCAGCAGGCGTTCCATGCTGTCCGGATCCGCGAACGAGAGCCGCGCAGAGCCGATCTGCTTTGAAAGATATTTGGTTTTAAACACCTTGCTGCCGGGCATCACCAGCAGGTAAAACGCGGTTTTCTGCTGGTTGCACAAAAACAGGTTTTTTACGATGGGCGCGCCGAGCTTCTTTTCGATCTCTTCACAGATTTCAATGGTATCGCCGGGGTCGTGTGTGAGCCCCTCGTAGGGGATCCCGAGACTGTCGAGCAGCGCAAGGCATTTTTCCTCCGTCGGTTCGCACGCGCCGCGTCCGGCAAGGCTTGTGAAAAAGGTATCGCCGATATGCATCACTCTATATCCTCCGCGATCCGTATCAGTTTCTTGAAGCGGTGGTTCACGCCTGAAAGCGTGAGCGGTTCGCTCAGCAGCTTGCCGATCTCCCCGGTGGAAAGATCGGGGTTCTCAATGCGCAGCTCCGCCAGTTCCCGCAGCTCGGGGGTGAGTTGCGCCAGCCCGCCGTGCTTTTCGATCCGTTCGATGGCGTCGAGCTGTTTTCCGGCAGCGGCGATGGAACGGGCGATATTGGCGTTTTCAAAATTGACGCGGCGGTTCACGGTGTTGCGCACGTCCTTATACATCTTGGAACCCATCAGCATCATCGAGCTTTCGCTCGCGCCCATATGCATCAGCAGGTCTTCGATATCGCCGCTTTTTTTCAGATATAATATGTTCGCTCCGCCGCGGCGGGTCAGCTTCATTTCGATCTCAAACGTGCGTATCAGCGCCTGCAGCTCCTGCGCGAGATTGCCCGAAGGGCAGGAAAACTCCAGATGATATTCCCTGTCCGGGTCCGTCACCGTGCCGCTTGCGAGAAACGCGCCGCGGATGAACGCCGCGCGGCAGCACTCCCTGTCGATCGTGCCGATGGTGAGCTGTTTTTTTTGATTGAGCCCGCGCATCAGCACCTCGCCGAGGATCGCGTCGGTCTCGCCGCGGTTGTCGATCACAACCTTGAAGTTGCCGCTTTCGCTCACGTGGATATCGGGCGTGTGCCCGCAAAACAGCCGCGCCGCCCTTGCGTAGGCGGCGGCGATCTCACCGTTTTCGGTGAGAATGGAGATCGAGGCGGGAGAACACTCTCTGCCGAAAAGCAGCAGCCCGCGTGCGAGGCTGACCTCGCAGCAGGCTTCGTTTTCAATCTGCAGAAGCTCCGATTTTACCTGGCTCGCATAACTCATGGTTTATTCTTCTCCCAGGATCTCAACTTCCAGCTCCAGCCGGGTCCCGAATTTCTGTTCCACGGTGTTCCTTACGCCTTCGATCACGCCCAGCACGTCTCTGAACGTGGCGTTTTCGCGGTTGATCACGAAGCCGGCGTGCTTCTCGCTCACCATCGCCCCGCCCACGCGATAGCCCTTTAAACCGCTCTGGTCGATCATAGCGGCGGCATAGCCGTTCGGCGGCCGTTTGAAGGTGCTGCCCGCGGAGGGGT
>JAFRSZ010000114.1 GCA_017439205.1 Clostridia bacterium | reverse complement strand
TTTTCATGGCAACGGCTTCATCCAAACGGTAATCATCGTAAAGGATGTATACGTTATGGTATTTTTCGGTATCCACCAGCGGCGCGCTGTCCGGAGAGGTGGGGTAGAGAACGATCTTCTCTTTTGGTATGCCGGTCATCATCGCGCGCAAAAGATGGTCCTTGCAGCGCGGCCCGGCAAAGATAAGCTGCCCGATGCTCTCGTCCTTCAGCGGTGAATAATCGATATCGTACAGCCAGCAGGTGCTTTCGGAATTGTTGATGTTGTCTTCAACGTCGTCAAAGATGTTCAGCACGCATTTGTTCTCGCCCTCGCAGCTCGCTACATAGCTGAACACACGGCTCGTGGCGATGGGGTTCTGGCCCTTGGTGAGGATCAGCGTCACCTTCAGGTCGCCCGCCTCAAGCGTATCGTAACGGGTCTCAACCACCTTGCCGGTTTCAAACGCCGCGGCGATCTGTTCCCACGTGAGGCCGAACGCGCGCAGCACGCTCACCGCGCCGCAGGAATTATAGATGTTTACGATATTGTCGTTCACCATGTTCAGCGTGTGCTCGCCGCCCTCCGCCGTTACGGTAAAGGTGCGGTTTTCGCGGTCGATGGCGGTCACGCAGTAATCGCGCTCCGGGCTCTTATTATCGCATTTTGTGCAATGGTAGCGACCGATGTGGTTGAAGCGGATGTATTCGGGCTCCAGCCGCGCGCCGCAAGCCGGGCAGTAGCATACGTCGCGGATCTGCCCCTCGGGCACGCCTTCGGGGCGCTCGGCGTCCATGCCGAAATAGGTGCGCGTTCTGCACTGCGGCGCAAGAGTCGCGCAGTTGAGATCGTCGGCGTTCAGAAATACCTTCGTTTCGGCGGGCACTGCGGAATTGATGATGAACGAGATGAATTCGGTGTGCGCGTTGCGCTTTAACGAATCTCGCATGATGTTGTTGCAGATCAGATAATCCGGCGTGATATATTTATAGACCAGCAGGCTGCTGCGCTCGTCAACTTCCAGCACGGCGACCTTGTTTTTGTGTTTACCGGTAAAGGTGGAGTTCAGCAGCAGCGCGGCCGCCACGCCCGCCTGTACGTTCGAGCCGAAGGAGTTGTTCGTCACCTTGAAGCCGCTGTGCGTCAGCGCGGTATTCAGCAGGTTGCTGGTGGTGGTTTTTCCGTTGGTGCCGGTTACGCAGATCAGCGTATCCGGCTTTTTGAGATAGCCTATGAAATCCCTGCAGAGCTTCAGCGCGATCACGCCGGGCATGTAAGAGGCGTTCCGCCCCAGAATGCGCAGCGCCAGCGCCGAAAGTTTTGCGGCGGCCATTGCGATATAAAACCTGAGTTTGCCCATATAAAACAGTACCTCGTTTTCCTTCTCTTTATTCTATCGTTACTTTCAGCGGCACGGTAAGGATATGCTCGTCCGCCGTTTCCTGCGTGATGCCTGCGGTGTAATCTATTGCAAGCTCGAACGCGTTTGTGCCTGCGGCGTCGGCGGGCAGACGCACCGTGACCTCCCAGCGAACCTCCTGCGCCTTGCCGTTTTCGGCGGGAAGAACGAGCTGATGCGGTACGGCGTTATCGGCGCCGGATTCCGTTTGGAAGCGTACGGATTCGTAATTCGCGCCGGTGAGCGTAACCGAATGGATCACCGCGTAAAAATCCGCCTCGTTCTTTTCTGCGGTAAGCGTGAATCGGAATTCAAGCGGCTCATCCTCTTCCGGGGGCGCGAACGTGAACGCGGTAGGGGATACGGTGAACCGCACGCGGTCGGTGATCTCCTGCACGAAGCTGCCGTCGGTTTCTGCGGGCTTATGCACCGCTGCCGCCACCGCGCAGAAAACCGCGATCAGCAGCTCGGCGGTAATCGCGATAACGATTTTGTTTGTTTTTGTCATGAAATTCACCTTCCCTCATTTTACAGATATGTATGGGGGTTGTCAACCGTCAAAATCCCGCAGGTTCTTAAAAAAGTCTTCCCGCGTCATAAAGGCGTTGACCGCCTTGAGCAGGGATGCGCCCGTCAGTCTGCGGGGCAGCGCGCAATAAGCAAGAAAGCTTCTCCTGCGCTCGGCGCAGTTGTCATTTCCGGTGAGTCCCGCTTCGAAAAGATCGGTATAGGTTACCGGTTCGCTTCCTTCTGCCGGGGATTCGCCGAACAGCCCCGAGCGGCGCAGCGCCTCTTCCAGCGCTTCGGTCGGCATACCTTCCACGCCGAGCTTGCCCTCTTTGGACGCCTGCGGCTTGCGGCTTTCCTTGCCGTAGATATCGGGGATATACACGTTTATGATATCCGCGTCCCCGGCGATGTTCTGAATATAATTGCGAATCCTGAACCCCGCGGCGTCGGAATCCGTGATTACGATCAGCCCTTTTTCTTTCGCGGTCTTTTTAATGAATCGCTGCTTTTCACGGTCCGTGAAAACGCCGAAGCCGTCTGTTGCAAGGATCAGCGCGTCCGTAAGGGAAGAAAGCCTGATCTGATCGTATTTGCCCTCTACGACGATCACTCTTGAAGTATGAAACATAACGCCGCTCCTTATACCGCGCAGAGCTTGGCGATCACGCCGGTGAGCAGCGTTTCGGGCGACGCGGCGGTGCTTTTCGAGGCGATGTCCGCTTCAATCAGGATATCGAGCGATCTGCGGATGCGTGAGATATCGGTCTTGTTCGCAAACGCAGCGATCTTTCTGAAAACGTAACTCTGGTCCGTTTTGTAACCCATGTCCTCGGTAAGCTCCTGCAGAGATTTGTTTGCCGTTTTCATCACCTTATAACGGTAGACCGTCATATACGACTGGTTCAGCGCGCCGATGATGCTCTGCATCGGCGTTTTCTGCCGCAGCAGCTCGTAAACGATGGCAAAGGCGCTGTCCGCGTCGCCGGAAAAAATCATCGCGCTGATATCGAATACCGACGCCTCCACGCTTTTGGTGGCGATGGAATCGATCATCTCCGTCGTGATCGGGCTGCCGTCCGCGTAGGAACAGAGCTTGTTGAACTCGTTCAGCAGGTTGCCGAGATCGTCGCCGCATATGTTTATCAGGTATTCCGCTTCGGCTTCGCCGATGCTGGCGCCGCGGCTTCCTGCGCCCTTCATCAGCATCTGGATCATTTTGCGCTGCGTTCGGTGCGAAAGCTCCACCGCAACGCCGCACTTTGAAAACATCGTGATCACGCGGTTCCATTTCGGGTATTCGCGCTTGTTGTTTGTAAAATCCTGAGCCGAATAGTGAAAGATCAGCACGCTGGTTTCGGGCGTTTCGCGCAGATTCGTTTCCAGCGTTTTCAGCGCTTCTTCGCCGAGATCGCTCAGCGGGTAGTTTTTGATCAGCAGGCAGGTGCGGTCGGTCATCACTGGCAGGATATCCGCGTCTTCAAGGATATCCTCCAGCGGCGTCTCGTCGTCTTCATAGGTGTGCAGGTTGAAAAACGACAGCGCGTCGTCTTTGATCACAGCCTTCTGAAGGCGGTCGGCGTACACCTCTTTCAGATACGCGTCGTCGCCGAAAATGCAGAAAATATGGTCCTTCAAAGGCGCTTTCAACAGCCGGGAAAAGCCGTCCTCATCAATGATCGCCATGCGTTGTTCCTCGCTTATAGAATGTTGTTTTTGAAATAGTCTTTGTATTTGTTCGGGTCAACTTCCGAAAGCACGTGCGCGTCGGTGCCGATCATAAAACACACGCCCACCTCTTTGCCGATGTGATAATACCGCCGCATAAAATCGCGGTACGGCGCGAATGCCGAGGTGTTCAGTTCCCACGCGATCTCTTTTTCTTTCGCTTTTTCCATCAGGTCGCCGAGCTCGTTGTCGGTCCAGAGATCGGTGATGCAACCGTAAGTAAAGCCGTAATCATCTTCAAATTCCCGTACGATATACTTATCGATAAACGGATGCGCGAAGCAATCGGGTTTGCCGGAACGTATCATATTCTCCAGCACCGCTTTGCAGTGATTTTTGTAGCCGAGCGGAGAACGGTCCTTCGGCTGCTCCCAGCCGAACATGTGGTAATGGTTGTGCGCGTAGAGCCTGTATTCCGGCTGAAAGGAGGAATACTGCAGCGTGTATTTGCTTACGCCGTGGTCGGAGAGCTCCGCGCCGAGATACACCTTTACGTCCGTTTGCAGCGCTTCACGCTGCGGTTTCAGCACGCGGGCGTTGCGGTACAGCTTTGAAGTTTCATACGGATGGATATGGTCGGTGATCGCGATCTCCTGCAGATGCGCGTCCTCCGCCGCCTTTACAATGGCGGCCAGCGTCATTTCTTTCCTGCCGCAGCGGGAAAGATTGGTATGGATATGGTAATTGGCCGAAAACAGCTCGTCCAAATCAAAGGTGGGGCTGCGCAGGTACATATCGGTTTGAAAACTCCTTGTTCTTCGATCTTAAGCGGGAAACATCGGTTAAAACTGCTTATTTCTTCTCGTCTGCGCTTTGCGCGCTTAACGCGGCAGTGATCTGTTCCAGCGCCTGCAGGGCGGTCTGGCCGTTCAGAACGCGCACGGAATAATAGGGCTTCACCGAGGCGTTCGCCGTGACCCTGCCGCGCAGCGCCGAGAGCTTTTTGAGAATCTCTTTGTCTACCGCGCGTACAAACAGAATCAGGCTGCTGCCGCGCTGAGTGATCTCATAAATGCCGTTGTCTGCGGCGGTGTTTTTCAGCAATGCGACCTTTACGAGCCCCATTACGGATTTCGGCGGTTCGCCGTAGCGGTCGATCAGCTCGTCCGTCACGTCCATGGCGTCGTCTTCCGAATGGATATCTGCAATGCGTTTATAGATCGCGATCCGCTGCGGATAACTGCCGATATAGTTCTCCGGGATATGCGCGTCGATCTGAATGTCGATCAAACAGTCTTTTTTCGGCGGCGGCGCATTCTCGCCGTTTTTAAGCTTTGCCACCGCTTCGCTCAGCAATTCCAGATACAGATCGTACCCCACGGCCTCTATATGCCCGCTCTGCTGCGCGCCGAGCATATTGCCCGCGCCGCGGATCTCAAGGTCGCGCATGGCGATCTTGAAGCCGGAGCCGAACTGCGTAAATTCACGTATCGTGGTGAGACGCTTCTGCGCCACTTCGCTGAGCTCTTTGCCTTTCTGGAACGTGCAGTAGGCGTATGCGCGACGGGAGGAACGTCCCACGCGCCCGCGGATCTGATGCAGCTGCGCAAGCCCCATACGGTCCGCGTTCTCTATGATGAGCGTGTTCACGTTGGGCACGTCCACGCCGGTTTCGATGATCGTTGTGCAAACGAGGATCTGAACCTCGCCTTCCAGAAGCCTGCGCCACATTTCGCTGAGTTCCTGCTCGTTCATCTGCCCGTGGGCGATGCCGATCTCCGCGTCCGGGAATAACTCCTTCAGTTCGGCGGCGGTCTCCTGGATGTCCTCCACACGGTTGTGCAGATAGTATACCTGCCCGCCGCGCCGAAGCTCTTTATCGATGGCCTGGGTGATCAGCCCCATATCGTGCTCGATCACGTATGTCTGCACCGGGTAGCGGTCCAGCGGGGCCTCTTCGATCACCGAAAGGTCGCGTATGCCCATCATCGCGAAGTTCAGCGTGCGCGGGATCGGCGTCGCTGAGAGCGTCAGTACGTCCACGCCGGGGAACTTTTCTTTCAGCTTTTCCTTCTGCGCCACGCCGAAGCGCTGTTCTTCGTCAACGATCAGCAGTCCGAGATCCTTAAAAGCAACGTCTTTCGATATGATGCGGTGCGTGCCCACAAGGATATCCACCGCGCCGGCCTTCACCTGCGCAAGGGTGGCTTTCTGCTGCTTCGGGCTGCGGAAGCGGCTCAGCATATCCGCCGCCACAGGGAAGCCCTCCATGCGCTGCATCACGGTGCGGTAATGCTGCAGCGCGAGGATCGTGGTGGGCACGAGAATCGCGGCCTGCTTGCCGTCGCATACGCACTTGAACGCGGCGCGCAGGGCGACCTCGGTTTTGCCGAAGCCCACGTCGCCGCATAAAAGCCGGTCCATCGGGCAGTGCTTCTCCATATCGGCCTTGATCTCGTCCGTGCAGCGAAGCTGATCCTCGGTTTCATCATAAGGGAAGCGGCGCTCGAAATCGTTCTGCATGTCGATGTCCGGCGAAAACGCGTACCCTTCCGACGCCTGCCGCGCGGCGTAGATCTTTATCAGGTTTTCCGCGATATCCTTTACCGCGCCGCGTACACGGTTCTTGGTTTTTTCCCATTCGCCCGAGCCGAGCCGGTTGATCTTCACCGTGCGCGAGCCGTCCTCTTCGTGCGGGCCGACGTATTTGGATACGAGCTCCAGTTTGGTTACGGGAACGTAAAGAATATCGCCCTTGGCATACTTTATTTTCAGATAATCTTTGGTGATGCCTTCCATCTGCACCTTCTCGATGCCGTCGAAAATGCCGATGCCGTTGGTGTTATGCACAACGTAGTCGCCCTTGTGCAGTTCTTCCAGAGAATTGAAGGCGTTGGGATTTCTTTTTTTTCTTGCGGTTTCACGCCGTTTTGTACGGATCGCGTCCCTGCCGTAAGAAACGATCACGGTTCTGCCCGCGGGGTAGTCGATACCGCCCGAAAGGGTGCCCGCGAGAATGTTTACATATCCGGGCTGGAATACGGCGGGCGCGTGCGGGCAGTAGATGGCGGGGATCCCGTCCTCTGTGAATTCTTCGAGAAGCCCCTGCGCGCCCTTTTCGGTGCCCGCGAATACGGCGATCGTATATTTGTTCCGCAGGGCGGGGGAGAGGTCTTCAACCAGTATTTTATAGGAGCCGTCCCAGCGGGAACTCTGATTGATTCGGAACGTGATCAGATCCTTTACCGGCAGATCGAAGGAGCCGCGGGCAAAGTTGTCGATGAAAACGGTTTTGCGGTTTTCGTACGCCGCAAGCACCTTCGCAAAATCAACAGCGTAACAGTCGAGCCCTCTGCAGAGCACGCCCTCGGTGAAAAGCGCTTTGAGCTCTTCATTGCGCAGTTTATCGGCGTCCGTCAGTTTCTCTTTCAGTGAGAAGCTTTCCACGGCAAGAAACAGCGCGTCCGGGAAGTAATCCAGCAACGTGGAGGTCTTATCGTAAGCAAGGGGCAGATATTTATCCGTCGTGCCGGGGAAGATCCCTGCCTCCAGCAGAGCAATATCCTTTCGCAGGTATTCTTTTGCCGCCGCGGCGCTTTTGCCGCGTAAGCCCGCTGCGATGTCTTCGATCTTCAGCTTCAGCGCGTCGGCGGATTCAAACAGGATCTCGGTGCAGGGGGTAAGGACCACGCGGTCCAACGGGTCCGTCCGTCGCTGCGAGAGCACGTCGAACCCGGTAACGGTGTCGATCTCGTCGCCCCAGAATTCAATGCGGACCGGCGTATCGCTGTTCGGCGGGAAAATATCGAGGATGCCGCCGCGCAGCGAGAACTGCCCGGGGCCTTCAACCATTTCTGAAAAGGTGTATCCCGCCTTGATCAGCCTGCGGCGCACGTCGTCCGTTGTGATCTCCATGCCGCGTTCAAGCGTAAAACTCCCGTCCCGCAGTACTTCCGGGGGAATGGTGCGCTGCGTCAGCGCTTCAGCGCCGCAGACCAGTACGGCTTTCGGATCGTTTATTACGCGGAACAGCGCGGAAATGCGCATCTGCTCGTATTCCTGCGAACGGCTCTCAGCGCCGTAGAAATTGAAATCCCGTGCGGGGTAATAAACGGCGTCGGTGCCGAGCGTGATCAGGTCGTCGCGGCATTTCATCGCCGAGGCTTCGTCCGGCCATACGATCAAGGCGCTGCGAGCCGTATCCTCACACAGGGTGTGGATCAGCAGGTTTTTGGTGGCGGGCGGCATGCCGAGGATCCCGAAGGGGAAGCGTCCGTTTTTGATATCGTGGGCGATGTTTTCGTACTCCGGCCCGTTTTTCAGTATGGCGGAAAATGCGTTCATGGTGTTCAACCGTTATATTTGTTCATGGCTTCGTCTGTTTTTCCCTGTACGATCAGCGCGATCGCTGCAACGGCGCGCTCGCCGGTTTTACGGATCGTTTCGAGATCTTCTTTCGAGAATCTGCCGAGTACATGGTCCTTCAGGTCGTCGTCGGGGTCTCTCTTTTCTCCCACGCCGATCTTGAGCCGTGGAAAAACGTCGGTGTTCAGGTGCCAGATGATGCTTTTGACGCCGTTGTGTCCGCCCGCGGAGCCCTTGAGCCGGATGCGCAGCACGCCGGTGGCAAGTGAGATATCGTCATAGATCACGATGATGTTCTCGGGCGGGATCTTATAGAAATCCGCAGCGGCTTTGATAGAAACGCCGGAATTGTTCATATACGTCTGCGGGCGCATCACAAGGCAGATATGGCCTTCGATATCGGCAAGCGCGGTCAGAGCCTGATACTTGATGCGGTCGGTCTTGAAGCGATAGGTGTTGCACAGAATATCAAGGCATAAAAAACCGGTGTTGTGCCGGGAGTATTCATATTCTTTTCCCGGGTTCCCGAGACCGGCAATGATGAATTCCGGTTTGCCCGTAACGCGCTGCGTCGGTTCCGTTTTCTTTCTGAAAAAGCTCATTTGTTTTCCTCTCATGCAAAGAGGAATCCGTTCGGTACGGAATATAATTCCGAATTCCGAATTCCGAATTCCGAATTATCAGTATTTTTTATCCCTGTACGGTTTGCGCTTGATCACCCACCCGGGCTTGTTCTGCTGGCGGTTGCGCGCGATGGCGAGCGCGTCGTCCGGCACTTCTTCGGTGATCGTGGAGCCCGCGGCCGTATAGGCGCGGTCGCCGACTCTTACCGGCGCGATCAGGTTCGTGTTGCAGCCGATGAAGGCGTCGTCGCCGATCACGCAGCGGTTCTTGGTCTTGCCGTTGAAGTTCACGGTCACCACGCCGCAGCCGAAATTCACGCCCTTGCCGACGTCGCTGTCGCCCACGTAGGTGAGATGGGAAACGGACGTATGGTCTCCCACCGTGGAATTCTTCACTTCCACGAAATTGCCGCAGTGAACGCTGTTGCCGATCACGGTATTCGGCCGAAGGTGCACGAACGGCCCGAGCCGCGCGTTTTCGCCGACCACAGCCTCTTCCGCCTGCACCTGATTCAGCGTGCTGCCGCTTGCGACCTTTGTTTTATAAAGCACGGTGCCGGGGCCGATCACGCAGTTTTCGC
The DNA here is from genome assembly GCA_017439205.1 of Clostridia bacterium. GTDB lineage: Bacteria > Bacillota > Clostridia > Oscillospirales > Acutalibacteraceae > RUG806. Next base: position 10,643 of record JAFRSZ010000114.1, on the reverse strand, counting down.
CGATCTCGCATCCCTCTTTGATGATCGTTCCGGGCAGGATCACGGTATCGGGGCCGATCACGGCGTCGTTATCGATGATCACGCCGTCGGTGCAGGGGATGGAAACGCCGGAAAGCATCAGACGGTTCAATATTTTATGGCGCAGACGTTCGTTGAGCTCGTTGAGCTGTACGCGCGTGTTTGCGCCCAGAACGGCGTCCGCGTTCTTTGCGGTATACGCGCCCACGCGCATTTTTTCGTTTACCGCGATGCCTACGGTATCGGTGAGATAATACTCTCCCTTGGAATTCTCGTTCGTGATCCTCGAAAGAAGATACAGCAGCGCGTCTTTTTTGAACCACATGGCGCCGGAGTTGATCTCGTTGATCTTTTTGGTCTCCTTGTCTGCGCTGGCTTCCTCCACGATGGCGACGAAATCGCCGTTGAAATCACGTACGATGCGCCCGTAGCCGTAGGGTTCTTCGATCCGCGCGGAGATCACGGTCTGAACAAATCCGCGGCGCTCGTGGTACGCAAGCGCTTCGGCGATGGTGCTGCTGTCCATAAAGGGCGCGTCGCCGTTTAAGATCAGCACGTTTTCAAAATCACCGGTGCGGAGATAGTCCACAGCCTGCATCACGGCATGGCCTGTGCCGAGGCGTTCGGTCTGACGAACGGTGGCGGCGCGTCCGGCAAGATGCGCTTCCAGTATGGGCGCCTGATAGCCGGTAACAACGCAGATATCGTCTACGCCCGCTTTGCGCGCCGCGGCAAGCACGTGGTCGATCATCGGCTTGAACAGCAGCTCCGCCATTACCTTCGGTTTCTGTGAATGCATTCTGGTGCCCTCGCCGCCTGCAAGGATCACCGCGCAGTTTTTATTCATCGGTCATTGCTCCTATAAATAATTTATTATTAATATAATATACCATAAATTATAAAAAGGTGCAATAGTAATATTATTTTATTTCGCTTAACGCGGTGTTTATGCGTGAAAGCCGAGCGGATTGATTTTATTAAAAAAACAGGAACCGGTCCGTAACGGATCGGTTCCCTGAATAAGTAAGCATTAAGCCTTTTTCTTAAAAAGATTTCTGATATCGGCGTTTTCAAGCGTCTGTCCGAATTTTCCTGTTTTGCAGAGCTTATCGTAAACGGCGTTCACGATGATGAAGCTCAGCAGGCCCGCGATGCCGCCTACGATGATGCCGCCCAGAATATCGGAGGGGAAGTGCACCATAATGTAGTTGCGCGTGGCGCCGAGCACGATCACGAACAGAAACGCCAGCCAGCTTTTTTTCTTGTTGCAGAACAGGAAAACGGGGGTCATGCTCGCCATGGCGGCGGTGGTGTGGCCGGAGGGGAAGGAAAATTCGCTTTCAAATCCCCAGTGCCAGATGGACTGGAACCAGTCTCTGTAGATCTGCAGATAGTTGTACGGACGCGGACGGGCAACGATGTTCTTGATGGCGATGTTGGTGAACAGCGCGCCGATGATGATGCCGCCCAGCATGCCGATACCCACTTTTCTGCTTTTTTTGAAGAGCATCAGGAAAAGAGAAAGCAGGATCAGAAAGATGCCGCCGTCGCCGAGCTTCGTGAAAAACTGTACGAAGATATCCATCGGCGTGCCGAGCGCCTCGTGCATGTTGTGGTAGAAGGTGAGAATCGCCTGATCCATGGAACCGAACGTGTTGTTGAGCCACTGCGCGATCGCGCTCATCTGCTCAAGCGGGACCAGATCCTGAAAGGTCATGTAAATCACTCCTGTTTTTCAAATATATGTGTATTATAGCACGTTATTCCGCTTTTTGCAATGTTTTCATTATAATGATTTCAAAAAAACGGTAAACGCGCTTCCGTCAATTTCGGCAATCGCATACCGTTTGTTTGCGACGGCGCCGGGATTCATCAGCGTAATGCCGTTGAATTCTTCGAGCGCCTGATAATGCGTATGTCCGTACAGGCAGAGCCGCGCGTTTTCTTTCATCCCTTCAAAATAAAGTTTTTCAAGCCCGTATTTTACGTAAAGGCGATGTCCGTGGCAGGCGAAAATCGTAACGTCCTGCGCCTTGATCACCTGTCTGTCCGCGATGTTGACGCCGAAGTCGTTGTTTCCCCGGATCAGATAAACGGGTTTGCCTGCGGTATATCTTATCAGCGGCCCCATGTCGTCCGCGCCGTCGCCGAGATGGATGATCATATCACAATCCCGTTCTTTGTTCAGGATCATCTCAAGCGACGAAGTATGGCCGTGCGAGTCTGATATCACCAGGATCTTCAAGCATATTCCCGCCTTTCGTGAATATGATATAGAAAGCGGCCGCGGAACAAGGTCCGAGCCTGCTTACATTATACATGAAGGAGGAGCAGAATGCAAGCGAATGAACAGGATAAACTGTTTCATCAGTTGAAAAGAAACGGGGGCGATATCGCCGACGGCGACGTGCGGCGCGCCGTGCAGGGGCTTTCGGCGCAGCAGAAGGCGCGGTTGGACGATATCTTATCGTCGCCTGAAAAGATGAAGGCGCTGCTGGATTCCGACACGGCGAAGGCACTGATGAAAAAAATCGGGAAGCAGGGAACGTAATGGATCTTTCATCCATCCTTCAGAATCTTACGGAAGACGACATAAAAAAACTGCAGGAAACCGCTGCGTCGTTTTTCGGTTCCGCCGACGGGGCGGATAAAGCATCTCCGTCGCCCAAAACGGAAAACGCGCTCTCTCTGCCCGGGATCTCTCCGCAGCTTCTCGGGCAGGCGGCGCAGCTTTCCGCCGCGCTGAATAAAAAAGACCCGCGCAGCGATTTTCTGCTTGCGCTGAAGCCGCTTCTTTCTCCCGCAAGGCAGAAAAGGGCGGATGAGGCCGCCATGATGGTCCGGCTGCTCGCGGTGCTCGGAACGATGAAGGAGGGCGGAATATGAGCGATACGGATCATAGAAGCATGTTTGAAATGCAGGAGGAGGCAAAGAAGCGCGTGATGGATATGCGCAGCCGTTCCCGGTTCGCGGCGGACCGTATGAACCGGGAGCTCGGCGGTGCTTCCGCACCTGTTTCTCAGACGCCGCATCCGACGGAACATAAACCGACGCCGAATGAATCACTGAACGCCGACGAGCTTGAAAAAATGTTTATCCTGTCTCTGTGTCTGCTGCTTTCGCATGAAAACGCCGACCGCAGCGTGATATTGGGGCTGATGCACCTGCTGACGTAAAAATGCATTTGCAGAAAAAACTCTTGTCAAACACGCGGGCATCCATTATAATGGAAACATAACAGTTTCCGTGTGAAAGGAGATTCCCGTATGGGTATGAAGAATAATGCCGAAGCGGCCGCTGCGTCGCTTTACGCCCCGAAGAAATACGTAGGCAAGAAAGAACTCTGGATGTTCTCTCTCGGCGGTCTCGGCCAGGGCATGATCTATGCCATGATGAGCAGTTATATCAGCGACTATTACACGAACGTTCTGCAGTTACCGCTGATGTTCGTGCTGCTGCTGATGCTGCTTGCCCGCGTTTAGGACGCGATCAACGATCCGCTGATGGGCATGATCGTGGACCGGCACACAACCAAGTGGGGCAAACTCAAGCCTTACATCCTGTTTGCCGCGGCTCCCATCGCGATCCTCACGATCCTTATGTACCTCAGTCCCGATCTGGATCTGAAGCCGCTGATGGTCTTTTCCGCCGTTGTTTATGTGCTGTGGGGCATGGTGTATACCATGGCGGACGTTCCGTTCTGGAGCCTGCCGAACGTGCTCACGCCCAATGCGGACGAGCGGTCCCACGTGGTGTCTTTCTCCAAGATCTGGAACAGCGTCGGTTCCGCCCTGCCTGAGGTATTCTTCTTCATCGCCGCCATCGTGCTGCCGAAGATCATTTCCACAAAAGACCCCATCGCCTATGAAAAGCATAAATACTTGATCATAGCCGTTGCGGTCGTCGCCGTTGGCTCCATCCTCTATATCAATTCCTATTTCCATATCAAAGAGCGCGCCGTTCCGCCGGTCAAGAAGAAAGAGCCCGGCGAAAAGGGGCAGCTTCACCGCATTTTCCACTGCAAGCCTCTGCTGCTTGTGATCTGCATGGGCGTGCTTTCCTCGGGCCGTTATATGGTGCAGGCCGCCGCGATCCATGTCGCGCGTTACGCTTTCTATATCGGACCCGATTATTCCAATATGACGCTTGAAGAAAAAACCGCGGCGATCTCGGCTTCGGTCGGTACGGTGAAAACCATCTTCCAGATGTGCGCCGTGGTCGGTATGTTCGGCGCCACGATTATGATGCCGTATCTGATGAAAAAGTTCGATTACAAGAAACTGCTCATCACCACCTGCCTTGCCGGTTTCGTTTCCAGCATCTTCACAACGCTGATCGGCTGGTTTACCGCGAATCTTTACCTCTGCATCCCGTTCATTCTGATCACCTGCGTCCCGCTCGGCGTCATCAACACGATCTCCATTGCCATGATTTACGACTGTCTCGATTACATGGAGCTTCGCACCGGTCACCGCGACAACGCGCTCGGTTCCGCCTGCCAGGGCTTTATCAACAAGCTCGGTTCCGCCGTTTCCACCTGCGGCATCGTGGTGATGTATATGGCCATCGGCTTCCAGCCCTCGCAGATGCTTTCGCAAACAACCATCATGGCTGCGAACGAGCTGACCAGAGCGCAGAACTTCTCGATGTTTTCTCTTGTTTCGATCATTCCCGGCCTCAGCATGCTGCTCTGCGCGATCCCGATGTTCTTCTACGAGATCTCCGGCAACAGAAAGAAAGAAATGCAGGCTGCGCTCTCCGCAAAACGGGAGGCTGAAGGCTATACGGTCGTTGAATAACGCGATTGTTTAAATTGCATAAAAGTTGTTGATAATATTTGTGAATAAATTCATTAAAATTCGTTCAAATTTTTGCGAATTGTTCATGAATTATTCATAAATATGTGTTATTATCAAAACAACTTAAAACGGCACGCGTTGTAAAACGCATAAAACCGCAAAATAATGATTGGAAAGAGAGTGTTCGGTTATGTTTGAGGTACTTTGGAAAGGCGTTAAAGGTTTTCTTACGATCGTAGGCGCTATCATCACGTTCGTACAGGGCCCTGAAGAAGCGGCTGAATAAACGATTCTCCCCGCGCTGCGGCTTTATTGCGCGTTCATATCAACTTGAACTGATCCGGAATATCTGTTGGATATTCCGGACATTTTTTTCATTCTTACTAAATTAAACATTGACTTGCGTATAAATATTTGTTAAAATATACATATAATTTTATGAACAGGAGGAATGTGCTTTGACAGATTCTAAAACGCTTGCGTATATCAACATGTACGCCATTTTCGGTACGCTCGAAAATCTGTGCGAAATTGATGAGAACGCAAGAGCCCTACTCAAGAACAAGAAGCCGATCTCGATCGGTTTCGAGGTGAAGGACGGCCCTGCCGCCACGCTTTACTTCAAAAACGGCTATTGCCGCCTCGAGGACGGCTGCGCTCCGGGCTGTACCATCAAGATCCCGTTCTCTTCGTGTGAGAAGTTCAACGGCATGATCGACGGAACCGTTACGCCCATTCCCACCAAGGGCCTCGTACACATCGGGTTCCTTCTCAAAAGCTTTATGCCGCTCACCGACCTGCTCACGAAGTTCCTTCGTCCCGATCCCGAAGACCTGAAAGACGAGAAATTCTTTGAAGAGAGCACGGTTCTGATGTTCTATCTGATCACCGTAGCCCTTTCGCAGATCGGCAATCACGACGCCATCGGCAGCTTCTCGGCCGATCACATCGTAGACGGCGATATCCTGATGAGCATCGAGGGCGGCCCCAAGGCGACCATCCGCGTTAAGAACCACCATATGGTCACCATTAAGAAAGATATGGGCAATCCCCGCTCCCTGATGGAGTTCAAGGGCATCAAGCTTGCCAGAGATCTGTTCGACGGCAAGGTGAACGCCGTTGCCAGCATCGGCGAGGGCACCATTCTGATGGGCGGCAATATCTCGATGATCGACAACGTGAACAGGATCCTCGACAGAGTGGCTCTGTATCTCGCGTAAGGAGGAAAGAATATGGCTATGAAAACATACGAATATCCCAAAGGCCGCGAGTGGTTCGCCAGAGCCACCAAGGTGATCCCCTCGGGTATCTACGGCCATCTCGGCCCCGCGGAAGGCAACTTTATCCCGGTAACCTCCTTCCCGCTGATGGGCGACCACGCGCAGGGCTCCTATTTCTGGGACGTGGACGGCAACCGCTTTATCGACTACATGTGCGCCTACGGCCCCAACGTTCTGGGTTATAACGATCCCGACGTGGACGCCGCCGCCAAAGAGCAGATGAAAAAGGGCAACCTGTTCACCTCTCCCTCTTATAAGATGGTTGAGCTTGCCGAGCTTATGGTGGATACCGTAGCTTCCGCGGACTGGGCTTTCTTTGCCAAAAACGGCAACGACGTTACCACCGGCGCCATCATGGTGGCGCGCGCGGCGACGCACCGCAAGAAGATCGTTTTCGTGAACGGCTTCTATCACGGCGTATCCCCCTGGACGCAGAAGATCGACTATCCCGGCGTGCTTCCCGAGGACGTTGCGAACAACCTGTATATCGACTGGAACGATTTCGATCAGCTCCAGCGCGTGTTCGACGATAACAAGGGCGAGATCGCCGCGTTCATCTCCACGCCCTATCTGCACGGCAACTATTTCGACAACCAGCTTCCTGCGGACGGCTACTGGCAGAAGGTGCGTGAGCTGTGCACCGCCAACGGCACCGTGCTGATCGTGGACGACGTGCGCGCGGGCTTCCGTCTTGACCTTGCGGGTTCCGACCACTTCTACGGCTTCGAGGCGGACCTCATCTGCTTCTGCAAGGCGATCGCCAACGGCTACAACGTATCCTGCCTGTGCGGCAAGGACTTCCTGAAGAGCTCCTGCAGCGCGCTGAGCTACACCGGTTCCTACTGGTATTCCGCCGTGCCGTTCGCGGCCGGCATCGCCTGCATCAACAAGATGAAAGCGCTCGATACGCCGAAGATGTTCCGTGAAAAGGCCATCAAGCTGACCGACGGCCTGAAAGCCGCCGCCGCCAACAACGGCTTCAACCTTGTGGTTTCCGGCGAACCGGCGCTGTTCTATCTGCGTCTTGCGGATGACGACAGCCTCTTCATCCATCAGGATTGGATCCAGGAATGCGTGCGCCGCGGCGTCTTCTTCGCGGGCCACCACAACCACTTCATGAACGCCTCCCTCACCGACGAGGATATCGCGTTCACGCTGGAGGTTGCCGACGACGCGTTCAAAGCAATCAGACCGAAATACAAATAAACAGGAGGAAAATCTATGTCTCTGACAAAAAAAGAGTGGCTTGCTCTTGAAGACAAGGCTCACCAGCTCCGCAGACTCTGCCTTCAGACCACGGTCTGGGCCGGTTCCGGTCACATCGGCGGAGGCCTCAGCGTTATGGACCTGCTCACGGTTCTCTACCACAAATATCTTAATATCAAGGTTGACGATCCCCAGTGGGAGGACAGAGACCGTTTCATCCTCTCGAAGGGCCATGCGGCGATCGCATACGCCCCCGTTCTCTGCGACAAGGGCTTCAACGATCCCGAAATGCTGAAAACCTTCAACCTTTCCGGCTCCAAAATGGGCATGCACCTCGACTCCAATAAGGTCGTGGGCGTAGACGCCTCAACGGGTTCGCTCGGTCACGGCTGCTCCATCGCCGCTGGCACCGCGCTTGCCGCGAGGATCCTCGGCAAGGATTATCTGACCTACGTCGTTACGGGCGACGGCGAGCTTGACGAAGGCTCCAACTGGGAGGCCTTCATGACGATGAACCACTATGAGCTTTCCAACTGCATTGTCTTCATCGACAGAAACCACTGTATGATCGACGGCCCCACCGAAGAAGTCATGAAGCTTGAACCCCTCGCGGACAAGATGACCGCCTTCGGCTTCAACACCATCGTGATCAACGGCAACCATATCGACGAGCTCTGCGACGCCATCGACATCGCCATTGAGCGCTCCAAAGAAAAATGCGCTCCCACCTGCATCATTCTCGACACCTTCAAGGGCGCCGGGATCAAGGACATCGCCGGAGACTACCATTGCCACTATATGGCGATCGACGATGAGACCTTCGCAAAATACAACAACGAGATCGACGAAGACTACGCCGAGAGAAAAGCTCGCGCGGAAAAGGAGGGCAAATAACAATGGCAGGCGGATTTGTATATAACGCAATCGACCAGACGGAAGTTGCCACCGCTGAAATTTACGGCAAAGCGATTTCCGATATCATGATGAAGGATCCGAAGGTCGTCGCGATCACCGCCGACCTTGCGAAATCCACAAAGCTCGGCGACGTGCTCAAGGTCTGCCCCGAAAGAGTCATCAACGTCGGCATTGCGGAGCAGGATATGTTCGGCGTGGGCGCGGGCATGGCGAGAGCCGGCTGCATTCCGTTCATTTCGGGCTTCTCGGCGTTCACCTCCATGAGAGCCTGCGACCAGCTCCATACCGACATCTGCTATCAGAACGTAAACGCGAAGATCATAGCGACCCACGCGGGCACTTCCTTCGGTCAGGCGGGTTCCACGCATCACGCGATCGTTGACCTTGCCATCACCAGAGCGATGCCGAACCTCACCGTTATCGTTCCTGCGGACGGCTTCGAGACCGCCAACGCGGTAAACGCGGCGTATGAGAATTACGGCCCGTATTACATCCGTATCAACAGAGGCTTCGACCGCGTTCTTTACGACAATATGGACTACGGCTTCGAGGTCGGCAAGGCGGTCGAACTCCACGAGGGCACCGATGCCACCGTTATCGCCTGCGGCTCGTGCGCGTTCCAGGCAAGAGAAGCCGCCAGATTCCTCGAGAATGCAGACGGCCTCAAGGTCAGGGTCCTCAATATGCACACCATCAAGCCCATCGATAAAGAAGCGATCATCAAGGCCGTCATGGATACCAGAAGGATCATCACCGTTGAAGACCACAGCACGATCGGCGGCCTCGGCTCCGCCGTCGCCGAAGTCATGGCAAGCGCCGGCAAGGGCTGCGCGTTCAAGATGCTCGGTCATCCCGACAAATTCGCGCCCATCGGCCTTCATGAGGACATCATGTCCGAGGTCGGTATCGATTCCAACGGTATCATCGCCGCGGTGCGCGAGCTTATGAAGATGGACTTCGAGGAAGACGACAACTGGGACGACGAATATTGATCCGGGAGGAGAAGATAAGAATGGCTACTCCTATTGAAGAATATTATTCCAATAAAATATTCCTGAATGCGGCGGTCCCGCTTCTCAAGGTCATAGCGACCGACGACCCCAAAATCAACGCGAAGTTCAAGAAAGTCCACTGCGTCTATCAGATCAGCGCTCTTGACGCGAACGCCCCCGAAGGCAAGCTTGCCACGCATCTCGTCGTGAACGGAGACGAATGGAAGGTCCATGCCGGCAAGGTCGCGTACCGCGTCGGCAAGCAGCCCTTTGTTGAGCTTGAGTTCAAAAGCGTAGAACAGCTGAACGCCTTTTTCAAGGGCAAGATCGGCCCCGGTACGCTTCCCAAAATGAAAGGGCTCAATTTCATCAAAGAATTTCTTGCGTTTATGAGCTGCCTGCTCAGAATGTCGAGCGTTCTCAGCGCCACAACGCCTCCCGAAAAGGAAGCGGACAAGGCTCTTATGGTCAAATGCATGTTCTATCTCCTTACGAGCGGCATCAGCCAGCTCAATAAGATGGAGCATCCTGAGATCCACGAGTGGGCGCTCAAATCTCCCGACCGTGTTTACGCGCTCGCGGTGAACGATCATCCAGAGTCTTCTGCGTACGTCAGAGTCAAGGCAGGCAAAACCAGAGCCGGCAGAGGCGAATACAAGAGAGCAATGCCTTTCTTCACGCTTCGCTTCAGTTCCTACGACGCCGCGCTCGGCACGCTGCTCGACATCGACGATATGCTTGACGCCACAAAGAACGGCAGGATCATCATGGACGGCGGCCCCGAATTCGGCGCTACGTTCGGCGGCTTCCTGCTCACGATAGGCGACCTCGCGAAATAAGCGTTCCCATTTTAAGATGCGTCCCGGGTTTTTTCCGGGGCGTGTTTTTATGCTATTTCAGAGTATTCACACATATAATTGTAAATTCCCCGTGAATTTCGTCGGTAACGGTTGCTTTTTTTAACTGAATTGTATATAATATTTTTATTAATTATAAGGGGAATGATTATGAAAAAACACGTCAATATCATTGCCGTATTGCTGATCCTGTGTCTGATCGCCGTTGCCAGCTCGTGCAGGTATTCTTCCAATGTTCTGGTCGTTACCGATCCCTCCGCCGGCTCGCAGCAGTCTTTTACCTATAATTATCAGACGCAGAGCAACGTAGCAACGTCAAACAATCCGTATTCCACAACGGGCGCGCTGCAGCCTGATATTACGGCAGGCACGCAGACCACGGCTGCTCCGTCCTCAACGTTTGTGCCCACCACGAACGCCCAGACGCCGTCGGTTACCCAGCCCTCCGGTTCCACACCGGCGGTCACCGAAGCAGATATCTCCACTTGGAACACGCAGCAGATCGTACAGTATCTCACCGACGCGGTGAACAAGACCAAAGCCTATACCGGCAACGTTACGGCGAACCGTTCCGAG
>JAFRSZ010000113.1 GCA_017439205.1 Clostridia bacterium | reverse complement strand
AGCTTTGTGGTCCCGTCGTCCAGCGCGACGGACGCGGTGCCGAACCAGGTGATCTTCATAGGAGCCTCCTGTATATTTGTTTATCGCTGAAGTTTTTCGATGTGCGCGGCGAAAAACGTTATGTCTGCGCTTCCTGCGCCTGTCTTCGCACGTTCACGCGTCCTCCCACCGGAACATCCACCGGGATCGCCGGGGCGGACGAGGTGAAAGCGTGGGTCTCTTCGCCGAAACAGTTGAAAACAGTGATCTGCAGCGGGGATCCTTTTTCGTTTACAAGCACCATGCTTTCCCCGCCCGCGGCGTTGAAGATATCCTCGTTTTCCGCTTCCGGGCGCCACGCGGTCTCGCCGTACAGCGCGGCGATTTTTTTGCCGTCCTTTTCTGCCCACAGCGCGGTATAGCCGAGCTCTGGGTGCTGAACGCCGAAGCTGCCGTGCAGCAGCACGTTCCGGTTCTCTTCGCGGTACTTTATGTGCGCTTTCAGGAGCTTATGCTGTTCTTCGCCGATCTCAGCGAGCCGCACCGAGATCTGCGGCACGCCGAACAGGATGTTTATAAGCTGCAGCGCGCAGTTCCGGGCGCTCTCTTCGGGGCTCCACAGCAGCATATCGGAGTGTACCGCGATATCGCGCGTCATCATGCGCAGGTCCGCGATGCCGATGCGGTTGGTCACCGCGTCAAAGGCGCAGTCGCACACGCGCAGCAGGTTGCCGTACCGCATGATCTCCGGCCCCACGTAAAACTGGCGGTACTCAAACAGAAAATCCGGCTTCAGCGCCAGCGCCGCGGCGCAGATCCCGTCCAGCAGCAGCTTCACCGCGTCGGTCACCGTGCGCGCGTCCATTTTATCGTTAAACGGCGGCGTGTCGGGCGATTCATTGAAGCTGTCTATAAAATCGAGCTTCAGCCCGTCGATATCGTATTCCCTGATAAAGCGAACGTAGGTGCCGATGATAGCGTCCCGCACCTCTCTGTATCGCACGTCCAGGATCCCGGCGTTGATATAGCCCTTCTCTTCGCGCAGCAGTTTATCGCGAAAGCGCCGGAAGGCCTGCGTCCGGAACCCGGCGAAGGGCACGGCGAACCATAATATCAGCTTCTGTCCGAAGCCGTGCACGTCCTTTACAAAGCCCGCAAAATCCGGGAACTTGTCCGCCGCCGGGACCCAGTCGCCGCTTTTCAGGTAATCCTTTGTGCCCGCGCCCTCGATCTGCCAGCCGTCGTCCAGTATCACGGTGCGAAAGCCCATATCGGCGGCAAGCTTCAGCTCTTCGGTCAGCGCGGCCTGCGAGGGCGTCTGGTGATAGCTGTACCACGTGGAATACAGCGGCGCGAAGGCATCCTCCGGCACGGGGACCGCGCGTTCGGCGCGTTCGGTCCACCACCGCCATACGTTCCCCAGTGCGTCGTTCAGCGGCTTCGGCGTTTTATCGATACGTAAAAGCGCACGGTACCCCGCCGGTACGTTTCTGAGGTCGGCGGTGAACACCACCGTATCGTTTTCGCTGAAATCGTCCACGTAATAGCCGAGGGAGGAGCCGATCACGCCGTCCTCCAGCGCAATCGTCCGGTGGATATTTCCGTACGCCCGCACCGTGGCAAGCACCGGCGCGCCGCGGTAAAAACAGGCGTCGGTGCGCTGTGCGTGGAACCATTGGGGCAGGTTCCTGCCTCTGCCGCAGGTGGGGTGCCAGACGCTCACGTGATCCAGCATCGGCTCGGCCCACTCGAAATGCACCGTTTCGTGCGCGTTCATGGCATGGATGACCAACAGCGCCGCGCCATCCTCCGTTTGCCCCGCTTCCGAGACCGTTACGTCGGGCAGAATGTTCTTTTTTTCGTCGGTGATAAGAAATCTCATAGGGTATCTCCTGAAATTGGAGTTTTTCGGGGAGTTGGGATGAAAAACATCTCGATAAACTGCAATTTGAATATCATCGCATCTTGCCTGCAGCCGTTTTTTGTGTTGTACTGAAAACGTACCCGACTGTATGTCGATTCATCTGACTTCGGAGGTAGTATTATGCGCCGTTTCCGCGGAGGCGTCGCCCTCAGGCGCATAATAGTAATAGTCCATCACCGTGCCGTTCACGTTCGGTCCTATGCCGAAAACGAACTGCTCGCGCAGCCCGTCCGGCCCCGCGCTCAGCGGCAGGGCTTCGGCGAAACACATCGGTGAAAGCGCCGTGAGTAACAATGCTGCGCACAGCACAGTCGATACTGTTTTTTTTCATCGTTCTTCTGCTGTGATCATTCCAGAACTGCGCCTTCCGAAACCGGGCCCACGAGCCGTGCGTAGCGGGCAAGCCAGCCCTTCCGCACCGGGCATTCCGGGATCTCGAGCGCTTCTCTGCGTTTTTTAAGCTCTTCGTCGCTCACTTCCAGCGTGACGGTGCGGTTGGCGATGGAATAGCTTACCGTATCGCCGTTCCTCACCAGCGCGATGTTGCCGCCCAGCGCCGCCTCGGGGCTCACGTGGCCGATCACGCCGCCGCGCGAAAGGCCCGAGAAGCGGCCGTCGGTGACCAGCGCGATATCCTTATCCATACCCATGCCGCACATCAGGGCGGTGAGCATCAGCATCTCCTGCATGCCGGGGCCGCCCTTGGGGCCCTCGTAGCGCAGCACCACCACGTCGCCGGGCACGATATCGCCGAAAATGAGGGCGTTGAGCGCCTCCTGATGGCTGTTGAACACCTTCGCGGGGCCGCTGTGCTCAAACATGTTCGGATCCACGCCCGCGGTCTTGATCACCGCGCCCAGCGGGGCGAGGTTGCCGTAGAGCACCGCGAGGCCGCCCTCCGGCGAATAGGGATCAGTGAAGGGGCGTATCACGCCCGCGTCGCGCACTTTGGCTTTTTCGGTATTCTCGGCAAGCGTCTTGCCGGTCACGGTCTCCTGTTCGCCCCACAGCACGCCCTCGTCGATCGCCTGTTTGATCACGGCGGAAACGCCGCCCGCGTTGTCGAGGTCCACCATCAGGTGGGGGCCGGAGGGGGAGAGCTTCACAAGGTGCGGGGTCTCTCTGCCGATGCGGTCGAAATCGCCCAGCGTTATTTTGACGCCGCACTCGTGCGCCAGCGCGGGCAGGTGCAGCGCCGTGTTGGTGGAGCAGCCGAGCATCATATCGAGCTTGATCGCGTTATAAAACGATTCTTTCGTGATAAACCCTGAGGGCCTTACGTCGTATTTCGCCAGCTCCACCGCCCGCATGCCCGAGCGCTTCGCCATGTGGTACCGCTTGGCGCTCACGGCGGGCACGGTGCCGGTGCCCGGCAGCGCGATGCCCAGAACCTCAGCCATGCACGCCATGGAGTTCGCGGTGAACATGCCCTGGCAGGAGCCGCAGGTGGGGCACACCTCGTCTTCGTAGGCGCAGTAAACGTCGCTGTCCAGCGTGCCCGCGATCACCTGACCGGCGCACTCCGCGATGCTCTGCACGTCCACCCGTTCGCCGTTGTAGCTGCCGGGCAGCATCGGCCCCGCGGTGACCACGATAAAGGGGATATCCAGCCGCAGCGCGCCCATGATCATGCCCGGTATGATCTTATCGCAGCCGCACACCAGAACAAGCGCGTCGCAGATGTGGGCCTTGGCCATGGTTTCAACGCTGTCCGCGATCAGCTCGCGACTGGGCAGGGAATACTTCATGCCGTCGGTGCCCATCACCATGCCGTCGCAGATGCCGATGGTGCCGAATTCCACGGGCGTGCCGCCGCCCATCAGAACGCCGTCCTTCACCGCCTGCCCGATCTTGTCGAGGTTCGAGTGCCCCGGAAAAAAGTTGGAATACGAATTGCAGATGCCGATGAACGGCCGGTAGATCTCTTCGTCCGTGAGGCCCGCGCCCTTCATCAGCGAACGCGCGCTCACCTTGGTCTCGTCCGATTTGAGTTCCCAACTGCGGAACTCGTCTTCATCCAGCGGTTTTCTTTTGATCATAAGCGCACCTCTCTTTTTTTATTTATTCTGATTGTACATATTATTGATTGCCCCGTCAATTATTTTGAGCGAATATAATAAAGCTTGATTAATAGTTTACAATTTGTTAACAACATGCCGTACGGAATCGGCTATGATAAAATCAACAAAAATATAAAGGACGGTTTTGTTATGATCGGTATCGGTAAATGGCAGGGCACGGTGAACGTGCAGATCCTTCGCTTCAGCGGCGACGTTTTTATTACCATTGAAGATAACGGCGGCGAATACGCCGTGGATATCAAGCTGCCCGAGCAGCTCGAAAAGGTGAAGCTCCGTTTCGACACGATCGAAGAGGTGGACGGTAACGGCCTGAAGGGCAAGGGCAAGCTGCTCACCCCCGCCGGACGCGAACTCGGCTTCGAGGCTGCCGTGACCTTCGACGGCAACGAGATGAGCGGTTACCTGAAGATCGCCATCGCGAACATCAAGATCAAGAACGGACACAGGATAGCGTAAAAAAGCGGCCGCAGGGCCGCTTCTTTAATTGGGCACCTCTGAAAACTGCCGCCCTACGGGCTAAGGCGCCCACTTGCCTGCGTATTTCGCCATGTTGCCCGAACACTCCTTGAAATACGTCAGAATTCGGAATGATTGAAGCATTAAAAATGAATAATTGGAATATCATCGCGTCTTGCCTGCAGCCGTTTTTTGTGTTATACTGAAAACGTACCCGGCTGTATGTCGATCCATCTGACTTCGGAGGTAGTATTATGCGCCGTTTCAAAAAGCTCATCTCGTGTCTCCTGATGTTCACTCTCGTTTTCACCGCCGCGCTGCCCGCGCTCGCCGCGGGGACGCAGCCCCTTTCCGTGCAGACGGATACCCTGAAAGAAACGGTCTCGAACCGTTTTTATCAGCTCGTGGACCGGCTGATCCGCATATTGGGCCGGGTGCTCAACACGGTGATCCCGGGCCTGAACTGGACCGGAAAGATCCCTTCGCTGAAGGACTATACCGCCGAAAATTTCTACCCCGGCAAAGCTTCGTTCGATCCCGCCCCCGCCGATAACGCCCGCTGGCAGATGGGCTTCGGCGAGGCGTCTTTTCTGACAAATATCGACCCGCTTGACGGCAGTTTCTATATCGCCGGGAAGATCGGCTTCACCGAGGGCAACGTGCCCGTGGCGGTGGCGGACGATCAGGGCGTGAACACCTTCGCTCTCAGCGACGGCGTTACCACCGTCACCTTTTCGTCGATTGACGGCTTCGGCCTCACCCGGGGCGACGTGCTCGAGGTGCGCCGCCGTCTGGCGGATTTCGCGGCGGAGCACGGCGTCGACGCGATCAACGTTTCGTCGATCCACCAGCATTCGTGCATCGATACGCTCGGCCTCGGCGCGCCGATCCTTCCCGCGCTGCTGAAGAATCCCGCGGGCATCCTGCTGGGCGGCAGAAATCTCGTCACCGGCAAGACCGACGCGTTTATGGAATCCTTCTATACCGCGGTGACCGAGAGCGTGATGCGGGCGGTGGAATCGCTTACCCCCGGCACGCTCTATTACGGCGCGGCGGATATCAGCGAGCATATCAACGACAAGCGTGATCCGCAGTGCTTCGACCCCAATTTCAACCGTCTGCGCTTCGTGCCCGATAACGGCGGCAGACAGATCGTTGTGGGGCAGACCTGCATCCACCCGGTCACGGTATCCGGCGATTCGCATGTGCTCTCCGCCGATTACCCGTATTACGTGGAGCGGTACGTAAACGAGCATATGAACGCCGATTTCGTGTTCCTGCAGGGCGCGGAGCTTGCGATCTCGAGCCACGCGGGCACGTTCAGATACGACCCGGCGGACGGCGCGACCGCCCGTGCCGAGGCCATGGGCAGAACGCTCGGCAAAAAGCTCTGCGAGATCACCGAAGAGACCGAGATAGAACCGCTGCTGAACGTCGCCTTTACCGAAGTGACCGTTCCGGTGGATAACCCGATCCACACCGTCGCGGGGCGCGAGGGGCTGCTTTCGAGCGTGTTCGTGCGCGACGGCCTCGGCTACAGCGTCATCACCGAGCTCGGCTATATGGAGCTCGGCGGCAGCATCGGCGTTTCGCTCGTCCCCGGCGAGATCGAGCCCGCCATTTTGTGGGGCGGCGCGCCCGCGGCGGCGGATACCTGGACCGGCGAAGGCTGGGACTACGCCCCCTGGCAGCAGGTGTGCGGCGCAGAAAAACTGCTCTGCTTCGGCCTGTGCAACGACCAGATCGGCTATATTCTCTGCGACAACGATTACCGCTCCATGCTCACCGAAAACGAGGAGGTCAACGCCGCCTCGCAGCACGCAGGCTCCATCCTCAGCGAAGCGTTCGCCGCGCTGATTGCAAAGGTGAAATAAAGCGTCAAATTTCAGTTTGTCGCGCAGTTTGAACCACCTCACCGTAGGGGGCGGCGTCTCGACGCCCCGTAAAACCATAGTAATTAACACATGTTTATTGCAAACGAATATGTTGGT
>JAFRSZ010000112.1 GCA_017439205.1 Clostridia bacterium | reverse complement strand
GCAATGCTTTTTTTGAGTTTGCTGTTCATAAAGCATATCTCCTGTTTCATAATATGTTAATTATTATAATACTCTAACAATATGTAAGCAATACTTATTAATTATTAATTTAATGTGAACAATAAAACGACGAATGTCGGATTAGAAATAAAAGAGAAAGGGATTATACAAATTTCAGTTTATCGCGCTGTTCAATTAACAATTAACGATTAACAATTAACAATTTCGGAAAACGCTGACGCGTTTTGATTATATAGAAAAGGCTTTACGGAAAAAGGAGAAACCTGCTTATCCGATGAGTATAATCGGGTAAGGGCGGAGCCCTTCATTAATTGTTAATTGTTAATTTTTAATTTTTCATTGGCGCGCACTGTGCGCTAAATTCCAATTTTGCCTAAAAAATGACGGATCCGCCCGAGAGGCGGATCCGATGGATGTTTCTGTCTTACGCGTTGCCTTTTGCATGGTCCACAATGCCGGTGATGATCGAACGCACAAACGTGATCAGCTTTATCAGGATACTGCCGAAGGCGTCGGCGAACCGCTCAAGCGAATTTGAGAAGGTGGGTTCGTTCCCCACGCCCACAACGCTCCGATCCGCGTTTTCTTCGGTGAGCGGATCGAGGCGGTATTCTTCGTTGAACACCATAAATTGCGGGTATGCGGGGTCGGTATCCACGGTCATGCCGTCGGAAACGAAGAAGGCCTGGGTGAGGTCGTCGATCAGGTACGGGAAATACTGGTGTTCCAGATTGCCGATGTACCAGCTCGTATCCGGGAACATGCCGGTGGAGGCGTCGATCTTTTTATCGGCGGAGATGTATTTGCCCTTGCCCTCGGAAACGCGGCGGTTGATGTATTTTTCGTCCAGCGCGCCGGTATGCGTGGAGGCGGTAGCGCCGAAGGAGACGTCCCTTACCAGCGCGTGGCCGTCCGAAAGCAGATCGGATTCCTTATACAGCGGCATCGCGGGATAGCCGTATTTCGTGACCGTTCCCACTTCGACGCCGTCCGCTTCGCACGCGCGCAGCAGCTCTTCGGTTTTCAGCGAAACGTTTTCGTGATAATACACGATGCGCTCGATCAGCCCCGCGTATTCCGCTTCGCGCCCGGCAAAGACGTAGGAGAGCGCGGCGTCGAAATGATCGTTATCCACCATCGCCCACACGGCGGGGAAGGTGCCGTAGGATACCAGAAGCACGTCCGGCAATATCTCGCGTATCAAATCGGTATAGAACCGGTCCAGCAGCCTGCCGGTCAGGTCGATGCCCGGGGAGGCGGAGGAGGCGTCCAGCATCGCCTTCAGCAGGGCAAGCAGATCATCGCCCATGGAGAGGGACGAGAGATCCAGATCGTCCAATGAAAAATTGGGGTTGTTCTTCAGAAAGCGGTTGATATCGGCGCTCGAAAACTCCATTTCGCCGCTGAACGCGGCGGTGGCAAGGATATAGCCGTTGGACGCGGTGGTGTTGAAGAAGACCTTGTTCACCTTTTCGTGCCCGTAGGCCGAGAGATACGCCATCAGAATCGTACCGCCCTCGCAGCGCCCCAGCAGGTTGACCTTTTCGACGCCGGTGCCGCGCAGGATCGCGTTGATGTAGGCTTCCAGCCGGTCGGCGTTCACAAACGGATCGAGACGCCAGTCGTAATAGAACTCATAGCTTCTGAGGTCGTAACCGTCGCCGGTCTTGTAATCCGGCATGACCTCGGGGATCACAAAAGGATCGGCAGACCAGCCGTTCGTTACGACGTATTCGCCGATGGGGTCGCCGCTGCGGTCCAGAACCACCTTTTCATAGATCGGCGCCATCCATGAGATCAGCTTCTCTTTATATGCTTCTTTGGCCTCGGGCGTGCGCAGCACAAGCGCTTTGGCAAGATCGGCGGCGCAGTCCTTCACGGCCTCGCCCAGATAGCCCTCCGGCGTTTCAATGGGCAGCACCATTTCTCCCTCGGCATTTTTCAGGCCGCCGTTGCCGCCCACAATGTAAACGGTGGGAACGGCGCCGCCGGAAGCACCCGCTGCAAGGGCGGGAACACACCCGAGGAAAACCAGAAGCAGAGAAAGAAATACCGATACCGTTTTTTTCATAAATACGCTCCTAAGAATAAGCTTTTTGCCGTATCAAACTCACGCCGTGCCGTTCGCGTGCGCAATGATGCCGTCGATGATGGCCCTTACGCGCTCAACGAGGCGCAATACGACCGTGAGCAGACCGCTCATGAACTGGTCGAAGCTGTCCACAACGCCGGGGGCTTCCGCTTCCTGTTCCAGACCGACAACAGACAGATCTTTGTTTTCTTCTGTAAGCGGCACAACGGTAAGGCTCTCACCCTGCCCTACCAGGAACTGCGGATAGGTCGCGTCCGTGCGCACGGTCATCGGCGAACGGGCGGTGAAGAATCTCTGGCAGATGTCGTTCATCTCCCAGGGGGTGGACTGGTGGTCAACGCCGCCGATGAACCAGGTGGTTTCGGGGAACAGGCAGGTGGAGGCGTCGATCTTCTTATCGACTGAGATGTATTTTTCGTCGTGGGCGGCGATATACGAATCGCTCAGCGTGCCCGCGTAGGTGGAGCAGGTTGCGCCGAAGGAAAGGTACTTGGTGAGCGCCTCGCCGTCGGAAAGCTCTTCGGCTTCCGGGGTCAGCGGGATGGCGGGATAACCGTATTTTGCGATCGCGCCGATCTGAATACCGTCAGCTTCGCATTCCTTCAGGATCTCTTCGGTTCTCAGCTGCACGTTCTCGTGGTAATAGGTGACCTTTTCGATCAGGCCGGCATACTGCGCTTCCTTGCCTTCGAACATATAAGCGAGGGCGTCGTCAAAATCCTTTGAGGCGATCATCGCCCAAACGGCGGGGAAGGTACCGTAGGAAGCCATAAACACGTCCGGGATCACCTCGCGCAGCACGCGGGTATAAACGCCGTCCAGCGTGGAACCGAGCAGATCGATCTGCGGCGTGGCCGCGGAAAGATTGAGCATGCCGAGCAGGATGTTTAAGATATCCTCGCCGATCTCAAGCTCCTCAATGGAAAAATGCACGTTGTTGTTGAGCCACGCGCGGATGTCCGCCGAGCGGAACTCCACTTTGCCCGAGCACAGCTGCGTGGGCAGCAGATAGCCGTTGGAGGCTGTGTTGAAAAACATGATCTTGTTTACGTGCCCGTGGCCGTATGCTTCCAGATACGCCATCAGCGGGCAGCCGCCCTCGCAGCGGCCCACAAGGTTGACCTTATCGCGGCCGGTGGCGGCCATGATCTTATTGATATAGCCGTCCAGCTCCGCGGCAGTCTCGTAGGGATCGAGACGCCAGTCATAATAATAAATATAGGCCTGCAGCGGATATTCCCCGCCGGAGATCCGGTTGGGAAGGGTATCCGGGATCGTGAAATACCCCGTTTTGCCGTAGCCGACAATAACAGGCTCGGTGCGTTCGCCGTTGTTATCGAGGCGGATATCGTCGTACAGCGGGGCGATCCAGGAAACAAGCTTCTCTTTATACGCCTGCATATCCTCTTCTTTGCCGGTGACAACGGCCTTCGCGAGATCGCCGATGCAGTCCTTCACCGCGTCGGCAAGAAAGCCCTCGGGCGGTTCCACGGGCGCGATCTTCGTGCCATCGGTTTTATACAGAGAGCCGCGCCCGCCGTTGATGTAGACCGTGGGATACGCCACATAATCCGCGGCGTTCACGATGCCGACGCCCATCACGGACAGGCAGCCGACCAGCATAACGAGGGACAGGATAACGGATAACGCTTTTTTCATATACATCCTCCGATAAACATTTTTTTTATTATATCACGGAGCGCTTCCGGTTTGCAACAAAAAACGGAATTATGACGGAAATGTGACAAAAATACAGACTATACTTGTTGTTCCCTTCGGGAGCGGGATGGGATTGACGTTAAATTGGAATTTAGCGCGCGGTTCGGGATACCCTCCCGTAGGGGGCGGCGTCTCGACGCCCCGCGAACCATAGAATTTAACAT
>JAFRSZ010000111.1 GCA_017439205.1 Clostridia bacterium | reverse complement strand
GCCACCATCCTCGTTTCTCTGGTGCTCGACCTTGTGCTTGAGGAGCAGAGCAAATCTCCGAAACGTACGATGGTTACGGACGGCGAAGGCAAGCCCGTATACATCGTGGACCAGAACGGCAACACCACCACGATGGTACAGTATACCGAAGAGGGCGGCTACTACACCAACGCCGAAGCCGTGGTGAACGTGATCAAGGTGTTCACCGACGCGGAGCTGGTGGACCTGATCCCGATGGTGATCAACGCCGTGCGTGAGCTCGGCTTCACCACCGCGTGGACCATCACGCCCAACTGGAGCTACTTCGACGATATCGACCGCGCCGATTACGATCCCGTGACCGGCGAGATCATCCGCACCAACCGCCGCACCACGGCGCAGCTGATCGCGGAGGCGCAGGCTATGGAGTTGAACACCGGCTACGCAATGATCAACACGCCGGTGCGCACGATCTACTATCTGCGCTACGCCGAAAACTTCGCGCCCACGCAGAACCTGTGGAGCCGCGAGCTTGCCACTTACCTCGATACGTCCCTGAGCGATCTGGTCGACTGGATCATTGCCGACTTCGTTGCGAAGGATGAAACCGCAACGCTGGGCAGCTACCTTGAGAACCTGCTCACCGGCGAGGGCGGCCTGATCAAGAAGGGCATCGTCAATACCATCAACGCCGCTCTGCGCGACAGCATCGGCGGCGCGGTGGCAAAGTTCTCCGAGCTGCTCAACATCTTCCTGAGCTTCGACGTGAACTACTGGAACAACGATCCGTATCCGGCGGCCGAAGCGGACGATCCGCTCACCCTTACCCAGTTCGGGCAGGATCTGGCCCGTCTGTTCGCCCCGCTCAACGAAGTGCTCACCTGGCTGCTTGCCGGTAACGACATCGCCATGTTCCACTCCTACCGCACCACCGGCGGCTACACCGAGTGGGTGATGGACGCTAACGACCGTCCTGAAAATTACGGCGACATCAAGGATCTGATCAAGCTGCCCGGCGGTCAGGGCTACTGGGTCGCGCTGGTCCCGCTGCTTGAAATGCTCGGCATCGAGCTTCCGAAGAACGCCGACAACACCGGTTACAAATACCTGCGCGAGAGCGAAGGCGCCAACGCCGGCCGTATCTACTATATGAACGGAGACGTCAAGCAGTACGCCGACGGTATCGAGATCCTCACCGACGTGATCGTTGCGGTGCTCTCGCAGGTCGAGGGCTGGCTGCGCGGCGAAGATCCCATGGGCCTCGGCGACAACGTGATCGACTGCGTGCTCAACCGTCTTGCAAACGTGTTCTACTTCCTGAACGCCAACGGCCTCGTGAGCGTGGTCGTGAACCTGCTCAGCCCCCTGGTACCGCTGGCCAACGCCATCGTTCCGCTGATCTTCAGCGATCTCGGCGTGCCGGAGCAGGGTGAAGACGAAGAAGACGCCGCCTATGAGACCCGCAAGTTCATCGTTCTGGTCGACGAGCTGCTGGATGAGCTGCTCTACACCGAAAAGACCATCACGCAGCTGAATCCCGATACCGGCTTAGAGGAAGAAGTGACCGAGAGAACGCCGCTTCTGCCCGAGAGCTTCAGCATCGTGGATCTGAACCTGTATAACATTTTCGAGGTCATCAAGGATATCACCGGCCTCGATATCAACGGCGCCGTCACCTCCACCTTCTACGTGAACGGTGTGGACGATTCCGACGGCACTGTGGAATACAACTACC
The DNA here is from genome assembly GCA_017439205.1 of Clostridia bacterium. Lineage (GTDB taxonomy): Bacteria > Bacillota > Clostridia > Oscillospirales > Acutalibacteraceae > RUG806. Next base: position 11,067 of record JAFRSZ010000111.1, on the reverse strand, counting down.
TGCAGTATTTCTTCCTGGGCGAGATCTCCATGCGCCTGTCCGCCAACGGCGACTACTACTTCCGCATGGACTTCAACGATGAGGAATCGCGCGCGGACTTCATCACCATCCTGATCTACACGCTGATGGACGTGGTGAACAACGCAATTACCCCCGGCACCAGCAACAACGAGTTCTTCGTGAACATTCTGGGCAAGACCGACGAAGAGGATGAGCACGGCAACGCGATCATCGACAGAGAGCTCGGCCAGCAGAAGCTCACCGACCTCTACAACATCATCCACGCCAAGGTGGAGGGCTATGAAGGCTACGACTGGTTCTACTTCGACAAGAACGCCCGCGAAGCCTACTACGCCCGTACGCCCGAAACCGAATACAGCGCCACGCTGCAGCTCAAGATCCAGAGCATTCTCGAGGCGCTCGCCGGCGGCGGCTATCAGGTGGATTGGAACGACACCACCATGGAATACCTGCTCACCGGTTACCTGAACTATAACGATACCAACCTCTGGGACGAGGGCACCGCACGTATGGTGGAAGCCCGCTTCCAGGAGATCGTTGAGCTGGCGGTCAACGCGCTGCTCGGCGAAGGCGTCACCCTCGGCGACTATCTCAGAGATACGCTTGAGGGCATGAACCTCTATTCCAACCAGTATATCGTGATGCTCGGCGCGCTGCTCGGCAACCTGCTCAGCGGCATTCCCGAGAATGTGACCGAACTGCTCAGCGCCGCCGTTCCGGGCTTCGACGCCACTTACTGGAACCGGTACGCGGGCAAGGCCGTGGAAGACGCGGAGCATCCCGCCGGGACCATTGAGTACGACGAAGAGACCGGCGAACCCGTGAAGGAATACGTCGCGCTTGAGATCTACACCAGCAAAGAAGAGTTCGTGAACGAGTTCATAAGCCTGTTTGAGCCCTTCGGCTATCTGCTCGACTGGCTGCTCGTGGGCGAGCACAAGGGCCTTGAGCTGTTCTACGTGGTAGACGGCGAAGCGAACGATACGCCCGCCATCAGCATCGGCGGCGCCAACGGCTTCAAGGAAGGCCTCGTTCCGCTGCTCGAAGCCCTCGGCCTCAGATTCAGCGCGGCCGAAGTGAACGATCCGGATCTCACCGGTATCGACTGCATCAGGATCACGCTTCTCAGCCTGCTCAATTGGGTGGACGATCTTCTGGCCGCCGACGATCTTGTAGGCGCGGTTGTGGATCTGCTTCCCAACATCATCTACTTCATCAACGCAAACGGCCTTACCGTTACGGTGCTCAACACGCTGCGCTCGCTCACCAACATTCTTGAACTGGCGTCCGGCATCATCAGCACCGGCGATAATGACATTACCAACCTCAACACCCTGCTCGGCCTCGATAAGAAGGGCATCAACCTGTACGACCTCAGCCTTGAGGGCATCTGCAACATCGTGAAGGGCTTCACCGGCCTCGATATCATCAAGGCGGTGTCCATCCCCGAGCCCTACGAGGCAGTGGTAACGGACGACGAGGGCAACCCGGTGATCGACGAAGAGACCGGCGACCCCGTAACCGAAACCAGATACAGGTACAACTCCTACCTGCAGCAGTGGGCCATCGGTAAGGTGACCACGAATACGGAATCCGCGCTCTATCCCGAACGCAACATGTACCGTATGGACTTCACCTACACGCCCGCAGAGATCGCCGCGTTCGGCGCCGACTGGAGCGGTATCAGTGTTGAAGAGCGCGCCCGCCGCATGGAGCGCATCAACATCTTCACCATCCTTGTATGCTCCGTGATCGACGTATTCAAGCTGGAAGACAACGAAGAGACCCTGCGCGGCTGGCTCGGCGATTATTACGACATCATCAATGAGATACTGAACCTCACCGCGGGCGAGATCCACTACGATCCGTTCGACTGGTTCTACTTCTCCGAGGATATCTACGGCAGCGTGCTTGCCGCAGAAGAAAGCGAAGAATACGGCAACTGGGCCACCTACTTCCCCGAGGACGGCAGCGAAGTGGTTGTGAAGTATCTCGATACCACGCCTTACAGCCTTATCTACAAGTACGGTTACTTCGAGTATTACCGCCACGAAGCGGGCGATACCGGCAACCTGTGGAACAAGAACAGCGTAGGCTACCTGAAGGATAACTTCTACAACCTGATCGATACGGTCGTGAAGCTCGTCACGAAGTACGACGAAACCACCGGTACGGGCTTTGCTACGGCAGGCGCGTTCATCGCGGATGCCTGGAACGGCCTGAACCTGTACAGCACCAAGAACCTTTACAGCGTGGGTTACGCCGTGGGCAACCTGCTTGCGAACTTCAAGGACGTGCTCGAGTTGGCGCTCAGCATCCTGCTCGGCGTTGAGATCGACGCGAACTGGGATGAATACATGCTGCACCGCGTCACCGACGACGAAACGCTTGTGGGCACCCCGGTGAAGAACGAAGACAATACCGTGGTAACGTATAAGGGTACCACCGTTACCTACATCGCGAACGAGTCCATGGACCGCACCGCGTTCATCAACGCCATCGTGGATATCTTCAGCCCCGCGGACTTCCTGATCAGCTGGTTCCTTGTGGGCGCCGATACGCCTCTGGAATTCATGTACACCAAGTACGGCGAAGCCGCCATCAGCCTGAACGGCGGCAACGGCTACGACGAAGCCCTTGTGCCGATCCTTGAGGCGCTGGGCTGCAACCCGCAGGCAAGCTACTTCACCGACGGCGGCGGCACGGTTGAAAAGACCGGCATCAACGTGGTCAAATACGTTGCGGACCTGCTGCTCGGCAGAGTGGACGCCATTGCGGCTTCCGCCAACCCGGTACAGGAGATCGTGGCGATGCTGCCCGAGCTCATCTACTTCATCAATGCAAACGGCCTGAGCGTTGCGGTGCGCAACCTCATCGCTCCCGTTGTGAACCTGCTGGGTCTGGTGAACAACTTCGTTGACACCGGCGACGTCGGCGAGATCGAAACCGTGGACGACCTGCTTGCCTTCGCTCTGAACATGCTGAAGGATCAGATCGACGTGGACTTCGACCTTACCGCCATCAGCATCTCCGACCTGTCCATCACCGGTGTGTTCAACCTGCTGAAGACCGTTCTCGGCATCGATATCAACGCCGCCATGACCTTCCCGCAGATGACCAACGACGAACACGGCAACACCGTGCCCGTTGAACCCACCAAGCTCATCAACATCTGGGAGACGCTTGCCCTCGGCAAGGTGACCCGCTTCACCTCCGCCAACGGCCGCACCGCGTTCCGTATGGACGCCTGCAGCGACGAGGCAGCCCTCAGCCAGATCGATATGATCGCCATCCTGATGGCAACCGTAGTGAATGTCTTCGAGGCCAAAGAAGAAGACGGCGTCACCTATACCAACAGAGCCGCGATCGTGAAGCTGATCGGCGAAAAGGGCAACGACGTTTACGACGCCATCCTGAACATCCTGAACCTTGAAGACGGCAAGTACTTCGATTACGACTGGCTCTTTACCCTGCGTACGCCCGATAAACACCTGCCGTACCTTGATCCGAACTATCAGAACAAGTACGTATCGCCCATAGACGGTGTGTCCGCGATCACCGGCACCGCCGGCTACGACCGCTACTGGACCAAGGAAATGGCGCAGTATGTTGCCGATAACCTTGTGAAGGTGGTCAACAACGTCCTTCTGCTGATCGGTATCTCCATCCCGGGCATCGACGGGCCCATCGAGAGCATTGACGACCTGATCAACGGCCTGATCCCCGGCGGCAGCCTCTACACCAACGAGCTGCTTGCCAAGCTCACCGGCCTGATCGCGGGTACCGGCGAGATCGGCGAAGACGGCGTACCGGACGCCGGTCTGATGGCCAAACTGGATGAGATCGATCCCGACGGCGCCATCCAGGGCCTGCTGAAAGACCTGCTCGGCATTGATCTGGATCTGGTAAGAGCCTATCAGGGCCGCACCGAGTTCGGCTTTACGGACGGCGACCGCAACGGCTTCGTGAGAGCGCTGGCGCAGTTCCTGCGTCCGGTGAACCCGCTGCTTGAATGGCTGTTCACCGATAAGAGCATCTCGCTGTTCTACAACTACGACGCCTCCGACCTGATCAAGCTGCCCGGCGGCAACGGTTACGAGCAGGCCATCATCCCGCTGTTCGAGGCGGTGATCGGCTACGATAACCCGAACATCAAGACGCTGGCGGAGTACAAGGCGGATATCATCGCGGATCCCGACAACATGCTGATCGACATCCTGAACCCGCTGCTCGACTTCGTTGACGCCGCGCTTGCCGATCCGCTGAACGTGATCCTCGGCCGCATCCCGGCGATCGTATACTTCATCAACTCCAAGGCGGCCGACCGCATGGTCAAGAACCTCTTAAGCCCCGTATATCAGGTGCTCAACGCCCTGAATACGCTGGTGGATATCGATATCGACAGCCTGATCGAGGGCGCCATCGGCTTCACCCTTGAAGAGCTCGATTTCAACGCGATCATCGAAGTGGTGATCGGCCTGCTGCCGGATAACCTTTCCAGCCTCAGCCCGCTGATCGTGGACGCTGTGAAGGAATTCACCATCGGTAAGGTGATCCAGTATCCGTCGCACGCCACCTTCCACACCGATTTGAACGCCGCTTACCAGTACGGCTTCACCATGGAGCTTGACAGTGCGTCCTCCTCTTCCTCCGGCGGCACAAGCTTCGGTTCGCAGAACGCGACGCTCGCGGACCTGATCACGATCCTGCTGCGCGCGGTGATCAAGTGGCTCACGATGCCCGAGAACCAGGAGACCGTGGTCACCTTCCTCAACAACAACATCGAGAACGAGCAGGTACGCACCTACGTGCTCAACGCCTACGGTGTGGATGAGACCACCCTCGGCGCGATCGATACGGGTCTGATCGGCTTCCGCTATCAGCCTTACGGCGTGAGCATGATGATGGCTCTGCTGTACTACGTATACTTCGCCGTGAATCTGACCTCCTCTGAGGCGATCACCGCGGTACAGAACTACGGCAACTACTGGCCTTACGTATCCGGCGCGCTCGACAGCGTGACCGCGCTCAACTCGAACCTCGCCTTCCTCGGCACCTTCACCAACTACATGGACGGCCTCGTGGCCAGAGTGAACGCCCAGAACAACACCGGCAGCGGCGATAACGGCAACACCGGTTACGTTCCCGAAACCGAGGATACCGACGGCCACGGCAACGGCCAGACCATCACCGACGTGGTCAACGACCTGAACAACAGCGACAGCCCGAAGCTGAACTTCTTCCAGCGGATCATCAAGTGGTTCCAGGATCTGTTCGCACGCATCGCTGCGCTGTTCAGCCGCTGACCCTCCCCCGGGCATAAGCCCGCGCAATAACGAAAACGCCGCCTCGCGAAAGCGAGGCGGTCTTTTTCATAAAACAGGATGATTGTTCAAATTACAGTTTATCGCGCGGTTCAATTAACAATTAACAAAGAACAATTAACAATTTCGGAAAACGCTTGCGCGTTTTGATTTTATAAAAAAGCTTTACAAAATAAGGAAAAACCTGCTTATCCGATGAGTAAAATCGGGTAAGGGCGTCATCAATTGTTAATTGTTAATTTTTAATTTTTCATTGGCGCGCACCGAGCGCTAAATTCCAATTTTGCACAAAAAAACCTCTCCGCACGAAACGGAGAGGTTTTGATAATACATTTGCTTACGCGCGCTTGTTGAGCAGGGAAGTAGCGTCCGGGAAGTCCATGCGGGCGATGTTCGCGCCCACGTTGGTCAGCTTGCGCACCACGTCTTCATAGCCGCGGTCGATGTGGATGATATCCTCGATCTCGGTGGTGCCCTTGGCGCAGAGCCCGGCGATGATCATGGCCGCGCCCGCGCGCAGGTCGTCCGCCTTTACCGGCGCGCCCTTGAGAACGGCGCTGCCCTGCACGATGGCGGCCTTGCCCTCGATCTGGATCTGCGCGCCCATGCGGGTGAGCTGGTCCACGTAGCGGAAGCGGTTGTCCCAAACGCTGTCGGTCACGATGCTGATGCCCTCGCACAGGCTCAGAAGCACGGTGAACTGGGGCTGCATATCGGTGGGGAAGCCGGGGTGCGGCATCGTTTTTATGTTGCAGCCGTGCAGCCGCCCGGTGGCGTAAACGCGGATCGAATCGTCGAATTCTTCAACAACGGCGCCGCATTCCCTGAGCTTCGCGGTGATGGGCTCAAGGTGCTTCGGGATCACGTTCTTGATCAGCAGGTCGCCCTTTGTGGCGGCAGCGGCCACCATATAGGTGCCGGCCTCGATCTGGTCGGGGATGATACTGTAATTGCAGGCGTGCAGCTCGGCAACGCCGCGGATCTTGATCACGTCGGTACCGGCGCCCTTGATGTCCGCGCCCATCAGGTTCAAGAAGTTCGCCACGTCCACGATGTGCGGCTCTCTGGCGGCGTTCTCGATCACGGTGATCCCGCGGGCCTTCACGGCGGCGAGCATCACGTTGATGGTTGCGCCTACGCTCACTTTGTCGAAATAAATGGAATTACCGATCAGTTTCTGCGCTTTTGCCTTGATCATGCCGCCGTCGGTGCTGATGATCGCGCCGAGGGCGGAGAAGCCTTTCAGGTGCAGGTCGATGGGTCTCACGCCGCCGAAATTGCAGCCGCCGGGCATCGCAACCTTTGCGTGGTTGTACATACCGAGCAGCGCGCCTAAAAGGTAGTAGGACGCGCGCAGATTCTTTGTCTGCTCATAAGGCACTGCCTTGAAATTGATGTTGCGGGTGTCGATCTTTACCGTGGAACGGTTGGTATATACCACGTCCGCGCCCATCGCCTCAAGGATCTCGAGCATGGAGTTGATATCTCTGATATCCGGAACGTTCTCGATATTGAAAACGCCTTTTGCGAGAATTGTTGCGGGTAAAATGGCCACCGCGGCGTTTTTTGCGCCGCTGATGTTGATTTCGCCCCGCAGAGCCTTAGAGCCCTTAATCACAAATTTTTCCACAAGGGCACTTCCTTATCTTTTCCTGATTTCTGATATTATAAAACAAACATTCTGATAAAAACGCGTAAAGGTATTTTATGCGAATCCGCCTGAAAAATACCTTTAAGCCTACATAGTATAGCACTATCTCGGCTCAAATGAAAGCGTTTATCGCAAAAATGTTTCAAAATATGAAAAATTCAGATAAAAGCAACAAAATTTACACATATATTTTGTTGATTCCCGTGTGAAGTGTGCGTTCATTTGTTCCGATTCTGGCCACGGCGGTGCATCCCTCGGGTACAATGAAGGTATATTCGGTGCCCTCGTCGCGCCTGCTCCAGCCGGAGGTGATCTCGCCGTATTTCGTCTTCAGGGTCGCTTTCGCAAACTGCAGGCGGTCGTCCGGCTCGGGCGTGAACAGGATATGCTCATACGCCGTGCTGCCCGGGGCCTGACGGATGCCCGCCACGGTTTCGTACAGCCATTCGCCAACCGCGCCGTAGGCGTAGTGGTTGAAGGAGTTCATGCCCGGGGTGGCGAATTCGTTGTCGGGCCGCAGACCGTTCCAGCGCTCCCACATCGTGGTGGCGCCGCGGGTCACGGGGTACAGCCAGCCGGGGAATTCCTTGCGGAACATCAGATCGTAGGCGAGCTTCGTTTCGCCGATCCGGGTCAGCACCGGCAGCAGATAGGGCGTGCCCACGAAACCGGTGGTGAGGTGCCCTTTTTCTTTCACGAGCCGTATCAGCTGCGCCTTCACCGGCGCGGGGTCCTCCAACAGATCGAACATCAGCGCCAGCACGCAGGCGGTCTGCGTATCGTCAACCGTTTCGCCCTTTTCGTTCAGGTAGGTCTCTCTGAAGGCCCGGGTGATGTGGGGCAGCAGCTCCTCATATTTCTTTACGTTCTTGTTCAGCGTTTTTCCGGCCTCGATCAGAAGCTGTACCGAACGGCAGAAGAACGCCTGCGCGATCATATGGTGGTTCGTTCTGCCGCCCACGGCTTCCAGATCCGGCAGGTCCAGCGCCAGCCAGTCGCCGAAGTGCCACTGGTTGTTGTGCAGGTAGGGGCTTTCGCTGCGGTCCTCGAGATCCGCGTCGTCGTCCGGCCCCACGCGCTTTTTTGCGGCCTTCATCACAAGGTAGTCGGTCCATTCCTTCATGAGGGGCCAAGCGTCACGCAGCGCGTTTTTGTCGCCGTAGGTCAGGTACATCTGCCAGGGAAGGATCGTCGCCACGTCGCCCCACGCGGCGCTGCCGCCGCCCTCGGTGAGGCTGCAGGGCACGAAGCAGGGAACGCGTCCGTAATAGCGGCGCTCGGCGCTGATCAGGTCGCCGATCCACTTTCTGAAAAACTGCGCTACGTTGAAGTTCAGCGACGCCGTTTTGCAGAAGACCTGCGCGTCGCCGGTCCAGCCGAGACGTTCGTCGCGCTGCGGGCAGTCGGTGGGCACGTCAAGGAAGTTGCCCTTCTGCCCCCATACGATGTTCTGGAACAGCCGGTTGAGGTACGGATCGGAGCAAACGAAAGTACCGGTGCGCTCCATTTCGGAGTGTACGGCAATGGCGGTGAACGCCGCCGGGTCGGTCACCTTCAGCCCGGTCACGCGGATATAGCGGAAACCGTAGAACGTGAAGATCGGCTTCACCGTGTGCGCCTCGCCGTCGCCGGTGACGGTGAGCGTCTGTTTGGCGGAGCGCAGGTTCTCGGTGTATACGTTGCCGTTTTTGTCAAGCATCTCAAAGTGGACGATCTTCGCCTTCTTCCCGGCGGCCAGCTTCATATCGAAGGTGACGTAGCCCGTGATCTCCTGCCCGAAATCGATCACCGTTTCGCCCTTGGGCGTCTTTATCAGCTTCGTGCCGGGAAAATGCTCGTGCTCGGTGATAAAGGGGCCCTCCTGATCGATCAGGATGTCTTTGGTGTAGGGGATCACGGCCGCGGGGACAAACGCGCCGGGTTTGTATGTATAGTCGATCGTTTCGCCGTTGTACATGCAGTTATAGCGGATATTGCTCTCGCGCACGCGCCAGCTTTCGTCGGTATAGATATCCTCTTCGCCGCCGTCGGCATAGACGATATGCAGCGCCGCGATCAGCAGCGGCTCGTGGCAGCCCTTCAGCGGCGAATCCTTGTCGTACCACTCGTGGAAGAGCCATCCCTGGCCCACCTGTACGGTGAGCCTGTTCTTCGCCTTCAGAAGCGCGGTCACGTTGTAGGTCTGTACCTGCAGCCTGGTGAAATAGTCCGTCCAGCCGGGCATCAGCACGCTCTCATGCACGCGCGCGCCGTTGAGCTCCAGCTGATACACGCCCAGCGCGGTGATCTCGAGCTCCGCGCGCTTCACCTCGCCGCGCAGGTCAAACGACTTCTGAAAGGTAAGGCCCGCTTCGCCGCAGTCCTTCTTCTGCTTGATCCATTGTGCGTTTTTGATTCGTTCCATCGGTCTTTCTCCTTTAAGATATATCTGCAAAGAGCCTTGTAACGCTCTTTTTCAGTTCGCTGTGTTCCGGCGCGGACAGGTAGGGGTCCGTTTCGGTGATGCGTTTGGCGTCCTGCCCCGCGGCGTACATGATGCGGGAATCGGTCATCAGGTCGGCGATGCGCAGGGTCGGCAGGCCGCTCTGCCGCGCGCCGAAGAAATCGCCCGGCCCGCGGATCGCGAGATCCTCCTCGGCGATCCTGAAGCCGTCGCCGGTTTCGGTCATGATCTGAAAGCGCCGCTTCGCCGTTTCGCCCTCGGCGTCGCTGATGAGTATGCAGTAGGAGCGGTCCTTGCCCCGCCCGGTACGGCCCCTGAGCTGGTGCAGCTGCGACAGGCCGAAGCGCTCCGCGTTTTCGATCACGATGATGTTGGCGTTCGGCACGTCAATGCCCACCTCGATCACCGTGGTGCAGATCAGGAGCTTTGTTTCTCCCGCGGCGAACGCGCCCATGATCGCGTCCTTTTCTTTCGGCTTCAGTTTGCCGTGCAGCAGGGCGGTGGGGTAATCCTTAAAATACCCCTCCGAGAGCTCCTTCATATACGCCTCGGCGGAAATACGGCCGTCCGCCGGGTCCGGATCGTCTTCGTCTTCTTTTTCTTCCACCAGCGGGCAGACGATATAGCCCTGCCGTCCGGCGTCCAGCTGCTTTTTGATGAAGGCGTGGATGCGTGGACGAAACGACGAGGGCACCGCGTAGGTCTCGATCTCCTGCCGCCCGGCGGGCTTTTCGTCCAGCACCGACAGCGCGAGGTCGCCGTAGATGATCAGCGAAAGCGTGCGCGGGATCGGCGTGGCGCTCATCACCAGCACGTGGGGGTTCTTGCCCTTGGCGCTGAGGGTCGCCCGCTGGGTCACGCCGAAGCGGTGCTGCTCGTCGGTGACGCACAGCGCGAGCTTTGAAAACTCAACTTTATCGGTGATCACGGCGTGGGTGCCGATCAGAAGGTCGATCTCCCCGGCGGCCAGCCCCGCCAATGTTTCGCGCCGCTCTTTGGCCTTCGTGCTGCCTGTGAGCAGGGCGACGGTAACGCCCGTGCCTTCAAAAAACCGCAGAAAGGTCCGGTAATGCTGCTGCGCCAGCACCTCGGTGGGCGCCATCAGCGCGCTCTGCAGCCCGGTTTTCGCCGCGCACCAGATCAGCGCCGCCGCCACGGCGGTCTTGCCGCTGCCGACGTCCCCCTGCAGGAGCCTGCGCATGGGTTTGCCCTTTGCCATATCCGCAAGGCATTCGCTTACGGCGCGTTTCTGCGCCCCGGTGAGGGCAAAGGGGAGGCGCGCGAAGAATTCCGCCGCATGGCTGCCGTCCACGGGCCACACGCCCGCCGCGTCCAGCGTTTCGTCGCGTTTCAGAAGCCCTAATTGCAGCACCAGAAGCTCGTCGTAAATGAGGCGTCTGCGGGCGGCGCGCACGTCCTCCTCGCTCTGCGGAAAGTGGACCATGCGCAGCGCTTCCTTCAGCGGCGGCAAACGGTATTTTTCCACCGTTTCGGGCGATAAGGGGTCCGGTATGCTGTCGCCTGCCAGATCCAGCGCCGTTTTCACCGCACGGGCAACGGCCTTTGCGGTGAGGCCCGCCGTGAGCGGGTATACCGGGTGGTAGTATTCCTGCCCGTCCGGCTTCGCG